>NZ_AZRI01000010.1:0-129721 GCF_002895585.1 Petrotoga sp. 9T1HF07.CasAA.8.2
GTTAGTTCCCCGTGTAAAAAAATTTCCCCCCCATGTATTGAAAGGAAAAAGAGCATTTTTTTTAGTTTGGGAGGACCCCTAAAAACTCCAACGTAACCCTTTAATTCCCTTTCCTTTTCCCCTTTTAATTTAATAAAAGGCTTCACCCCCTCCACGATCCCCAATTCCTTCCTTTTTAACAGGAGAAATTTCAACCCCGCCAATAAAACCCACTTCATTGGTTTTTGTCATGGAAGCCGCCAAATATCCAAGTAAAAATCCACCTTCTTCTTCTTTAAAAGTATAAAGAGCTAAATTAGAAGGAATTACTTGATTAGGAGATGGTTCTATGTCTATCCCTATGAAAAATGTATCAGGATACTGCATGGCGAAATTAAACAAAACATCTGCCATCATGAATCCAACACCTATTACTACATCTCCTCTTTGAGCAGCGTTGGTTAGATTTGGAACGTAATCAGTTTGTTCTTTGGATATGAGTATTTCTGCTTCAATATCAGGGAGTTGTTCAACAGCCATTTGAACACCAGCCCATGTACCATCGTTGAAAGATTTATCTCCAAGTCCTCCTGCATCCGTCACCATAATAACTTTTAACCCAAACATGTTTGCAAACATAATCAGCGCTACCAAAAGAACAAAAACTTTTCTCATGCTTAATACCCCCATATAATTTTTTAGTGTTTCTACAAACTTTAAAACATACTATTGTTACTTTCAACTAGTAGCTCAACTTAACATTCGACATCGATTGACAGCTGTCGAATTTTCTGCTATAATAGTTTTTGTCTTTAGTAAGCCCCTGTAGTTCAACGGATAGAACGGTGGATTCCTAATCCGCAAATGAAGGTTCGACTCCTTCCAGGGGCACTTTTTTATAGCCTTTGAGCTGGGTAATAATTTATTACTCCATCGTTGGTGACAGAAATTACATCAATTTGAATTTCATCAAATTCTAGTTTTGGATGGGTAGCTATGAAATAATTACCAACTTTCATTATTTTTTTTAATTTTCTAGAATTCACCCTGAAAGCGGGGTCTCCAAAAGTTTCTTTCCCACCTTTTACTTCTATAAGATGCAATATTTTATTCTTTAAAGCTATAATGTCTATTTCGCCGTGTCTGTAAGAAAAATTCCTTGCAATTATTCGATAATCTCTATTCAAAAAAAAAGAAACCGCTTTGTCTTCGTACACTTTTCCTTTTGTATTCAAATTATTCTTCCTCGTTAACATGTATCCCTGGTACACGGAGAAAACCGTCTTTACTTTCTGGAAAGTTGTTTATTATTTCTTTTCTATCTTCAAAGTTTTCTACTTCGTCTTTTCTTAAAACGGATGTCGAGAATTCAATGGGAGATACCATCTCCTCAATTCCTTCAACGTCTATTTCATCTAATATTTTTTGATACTCTAATAAAGCGTTTAGATCTTTCTTTATCTTTTCTTCTTCACTTGGACTAAGTTCTATGTTGGACAGTTTTTTTAACTTTTTTATTAATTCAGAATTTATTTCCATAATTTGTGCTCCTTTCTTAATTCAAACCTAAAATTATCTTTAATTTTCCATTTTCTATCTCAAATTTCTCTATACTTACATTTTTGCCAATAGGATTTTCGGGGATATTGATAATTATTGTCTTGTCGTTTAATTCAACAAATTTTGGGAGTTCCTCTTTTTTGATCATTTTTGCCGGGATATTATGAAAAAACTCGTATCTCCCTGTTAATGTTTTAGGATAGGTCTTTAATTTTAAATAGTATTTGAACATCAACACCTTGAATCTAATTTCGTTATCACTGAACTCTATATTTGATACGTGATCAAATATTCTTTTCAAGAAATGAAATTTACTGTTTTCTAAAATTTTTATCAAAAATTCTTTGGCTGCCTCTTCATCTATTTCCAACAATATTTCTTTCATTACTCACCGCCTATTTTTTGAATTCAAGAAGTAATTCAAACTTTCCGTCTTGAAGAATGAATCTAGAAATTTTTAAAGATTTTAACATGGTATCAACAAAAGGATTTATTTTTACTTTATTAAAATCTATCAAAATCTCATAATCTTTTGAAGAAACTGCTTCGCTGAATTCTGAAAGTATATAAAATACACCTTCTAAAATCTTTCTGACACCTTCATCACCACTCAAGGACAAGCGCAACTTTCCGTTTTCTAAATCTTCTGGTTTTTCTAAAATCTTGATCAAAGATTCCACTTTTGAATCTTTCCCCAAAAAATTGACCTCCATTTGAAAACTTATTCCATCTTCCCTCAGCTTTACATTCAAATTTTTTAGACCTTGCACTTGGGTATTTTCTTCGATAACTTTGTCTATTAAACCGTTTATAAATTCTTCATCAACCTCGATTCTTAAACTTCCCAATTTAATTCCTCCTTCTAACTTTTAATTTTTTTGTACCCTAGAAATCTTTATCACTCTTCACTTCGTTCAAGAGAGTTAAAACCTTTTTAAAATTATACCATAAAATTGATTTTGCCAATCAAAAATATGTGATACAATTAGTTGGTTTAAGATTTTAAAAATACTAATTTAATTATAAAAGGGGTGAATTTGATATGGTAACTCCAGATTTTATCAATACCGAGGCTTTTACAAATCTCTATTTATTGTTAGTTAATTCAGTCTATATTTTGTTCCCTCTATCCCTAATACTTTTACTTTTTTCAAAGATTTCTTTCAAAGTTACTATTTTTCTTTTGGGTGTATATGCATCCTATTCCATAGTGATACCTTATCTTCTCAAAGTCCCCTTAATTAATAATTTTGTTCTAACGTTTGGTGATTACAGCTTTTTTATTTATTTGATATTCAGTTTGATCTTTGGATTTGTATTTTATCATCTAGTTAATGTAGCCTTTGTGGTTGGTGGTTTCCTTTTAGGCGGACTGGTTGGTTACTCAATAGGAACTTTTATAATTTCTTCCAATGGAGAGTGGTTGAATAATCTACCTTTTTCCATTTCTTACATTCCTTGGATAATTTTTGCTATCTTAGGTGTGATCGTTGCGATAATCTTTTCAAAGAATTATCAGTCAATCATCTCAATCATTTCAGTGATATTTGGAAGTTTTATACTATCTTTTTACACCATCTATTTATTGGAAAAACACACATCCATTACCATCGGAAATAATTCTTTGCTAAGTGGATGGGAACAACTAAGCCAGCCTGAGTTTTTTGGAATCTTTATTTCTCTTATAATTTATATGATCTTAGGTTTTTTCTTAATTGTAAGATCCAACAGAAAAAAAGGTAATAATTGACACAATCTTGGAGGAATAAGATGATCCATTCTAACATAACAAATTCTTTAGATATTTTGGTCAATAAAATAGAAGATGTGAAACTTACAATTAAGGATGAAGTTGAAAGAAGGTTTGAAGAGTTTAAGGATATTGGAAAAAATGGCGATGAATTGGACTTATTCAGTGAACTATCTTTTTGTGTATTAACGGCAAATTGGAGGGCAAAGGGTGGCATAAAAGCTCAGAAATTTATCACAAAAGAGGGATTCGCTCACTATAACGAAGAGCAATTAATATCAAAATTAAGAGAAGTTGGACATAGGTTCCCAAATACCAGATCACGATATATAGTCGAAAATAGATGGATAATTGGAAGTTTGAAAAACTTACTTCAAAAAGATATTTCAGAAAGCAGAAGGTTTTTAGTCGAAAATATAAAAGGTATAGGCTGGAAAGAAGCCAGCCATTTTTTAAGAAACGTTGGAATAGAAGACGTCGCTATATTAGATAAGCACATACTGAAAATCATGAAAAATTATAATCTCGTGAAAGAAGTCCCCAAACCTTCTTGGACGGAGAAAAAGTATACTGATCTGGAAAATCAACTGAGAGTTTTATCAAAGATGGTTGAAGAACCATTAGGGAAATTAGATCTTTATCTATGGTACATGGAAACGGGCCAAATTGACAAATAAAAAAACTATTAACATATATAACATATTAAATTTCACATAAATTTGATAGGCTACTTTTTGGTTATTTGTGATTTTTTATCAAAAAATACAAAAGGGGGAAAGATAAAATTGCCTCTATATAGATACAAGTGCAAAAATTGTGGTTATGAGTTCACTATTTTGCATTCTATGAATGAAACACCTGAAGTTAAATGTGAACTATGTGGTTCAAAAGCTGAAAAGATAATTGGTAATGTTGGTATTTCTTTCAAAGGTGAAGGTTTCTATATTACCGACTCAAGAAAATCCAAATCAAAATCTTCTTCATCTACGTCAAGTAAGGAATCAGATCAAGTCGCTTCTTGACAAACAAATTGAGTTAAGGTATAATTAAAAAGTGGTATAGGGCCATTAGCTCAGCTGGTAGAGCGACTGACTCTTAATCAGTAGGTCGTGGGTTCGAAACCCGCATGGCCCACCAGAATTTAATAATATATAAAAGGTAAAGAGGAAGTCGCCCGTAGTTAACTTCCCACCCCGGGGAATAATCAAAAACCGTCAGGGGTACGCATGTTGAAAAAAATGACTCTTTGATTAGGAAAAGAGAGTTATTTGTGTTTAAGAAGAAATGGGTGACGATCCGTCACCCATTTTTTATATGTTAAATAAGGAAGGTGATTGTGTATAAGCGATAAAGTCGCTAAAAATAATGAGATCAAAGCTAGAAAAGTTCTGGTAATAGATCAGGAGGGGAACAAACTCGGAGAGATGCCGACAAAAGAAGCGTTAAAATTAGCCGAACAATCAGGAGTGGACTTGGTTTTAGTAGCCCCTGAAGCTAAACCTCCAGTTGCCAGAATGATGGATTATGGTAAATATATCTACGAAAAAGAGAAAAAGGAAAAATTAGCTAAGAAAAAGCAAAAAAAACAAGTTCTTAAAGAGATGAAATTTAGACTCAGAATCGATGATCATGATTTCAACACCAAATTGAAAAAGATAAGGGAATTTTTAGAAGATGGCTATAAAGTAAGAGCAGTAATTATGTTCTTAGGTAGAGATATACTTTTTAAAGAAAAAGGTAAGGAAATACTTGACAAAGTGGTATCTCAAACGTCGGATATAGCAAAAGTTTCCAGAGGGGCAAAATTATTGGGTAAAGATATGGATATTATTTTAGAGCCAATCAATGAGGAGAAAAAATAAGTAATCTACATATACTCTAAAAATTGGGAGGAATCAAGATGCCTAAATTAAAGACAAAAGGTTCTGCGAAAAAAAGGTTCAAGGTCACAAAAAACGGAAAAATTCTTCGACATAGAAGTAACGTAGGACATAATACGGGTTTCAAAAATAGCAGTCATATGAGAAGGCTAAAAAAAGAGGTAGAAGTACCGAAGGAAATAGTAGATAAAGTTGAAAAATCACTTGGTCTAAAATGATGATTTGAAATCAAACTTAATTTAAGTTAAAGGAGTGTATAGGAGATGAGAATTAAAAGATCTGTTACTTCTCACAAAAAAAAGAAAAAATATATAAAAGCGGCAAAAGGCTACTCGGGAGCAGTAGGTAGACGTTATTCATTGGCAAAACAACAATACTACAAATCTGGAAAATATTCTTATGCAGGTAGAAAAAACAAAAAAAGAGACTACAGAAATCTTTGGATAACAAGAATCAACGCCGCTGCAAGAGCACAAGGATTGAAGTATAATGAGTTAATTCATGGTTTAAAATTGGCTAATGTTGACATAAACAGAAAAATGCTTTCTGAACTTGCCGTAAACGATCCAGATGGATTCAACGAATACGTGAATATTGCTAAGCAATCTCTAGCTGAAAGCGTACAATAACTACAAAAGGGCGAATATACTCGCCCTTATTTTTTTCTACAACCAGTTTTACTTTCCTTTTTAACCTAATCCCCGCATATGTTCTAATACCTTAACTTGACTGAGCCCTCTGATTAGAGTATAATCTTCTTGACAGAGTACTTTTGTTAAGATTTATATTATGGATAAGGCTTTTGGGAGGTATAAAAGTGGAGAGAAAAAAGAGTGAAAATGTAGTATGGCATGCTGGAAAGGTAAAAAAAGAAGACAGAGAAAAACTTTTAGGACAAAAGGGAGTAATCCTTTGGTTTACGGGGTTATCTGGATCTGGAAAATCGACTATAGCACATGATTTGGAAGAAAGATTGTTGAAAATGGGAAAGTTGTCGTATGTTTTGGATGGAGACAACATTAGACACGGTTTAAATGGTGATTTAGGATTCTCCCCAGAAGATAGGGAGGAAAATATTAGAAGGATAGGAGAAGTTGCAAAGTTATTCTCTGATCTTGGGATAATTACAATGACAGCCTTCATTTCCCCATACAAAAAAGACAGGCAGAGGGTAAGAGAGCTAGTAAAAGACGGGGAATTCATAGAGATATACGTGAAATGTCCGCTTGACGAATTGAAAAACCGGGATCCAAAGGGTATGTACGAAAAAGCTATTAAAGGCGAAATAAAAAATTTCACAGGGGTTTCAGCTCCCTACGAAGAGCCTGAGAATCCTGAGTTAATTTTGAACACCGATGTAGAAAGCATAGAAGAATCGGTTGAAAAAGTCATTGAATATTTAAAAAACAACAATATTATCTGATTGCAGCCTTGTGCAAAAATTAAAGTACCTTTTATCCTTAAGGGTGGGGAGCGGGGTGAAAGGGCGCTAAAACAGTTTTATGAATAAAACGGAGGTCTAAAAAAATGATTGAGCCACACGGTGGAAAATTGGTCAACAAAATAGCTACTGAAGAAGAAAAAAAAGAATGGTTAAAAAGGTCGAAAGAGTTAAAAAGTATAAGTGTAACTTATTTTGATCTATCTGAGCTAGAAAACATTGCAACTGGACTATTTAGCCCCTTAGAAGGGTTTATGACAAAAGAAGATTACATTTCTGTTTTAAACAACATGAGATTATCTAACGGAACGGTATGGTCTATTCCAATAATTCTATCGGTAAAAAAAGAGATTGCGGACGAATTAAAAGTGGGAGAAGATGTATTGATAAAGAACCAAGAAGATTCAAAAGAGTATGCTATACTACATCTTCAAGAAAAGTTTGAAAGAAGAAAAGAAGAAGAGGCGTTGAAGGTTTACAAAACCCAAGACGAAACCCATCCTGGGGTGAAGTTTTTATACGAACAAGGAGAAATAGCATTAGGTGGGGAGATTACCTTACTCAACAGGATAGAGCACGAAAACTTTCAAGAGTTCAGATTCGACCCAAAAGATACAAGAAAGATATTCTCTGAAAAAGGTTGGAAAACGATAGTAGCCTTTCAAACGAGAAATCCCATACACAGGGCACACGAGTATTTGCAGAAGACAGCGCTTGAAATCGTCGATGGTTTGTTCTTAAACCCGTTGGTGGGAAAAACAAAAGATGAAGACATTCCTTCTGATGTGAGGATGAAATCCTACGAAGTTATACTGGACAAGTACTACCCAAAAGAAAGGGTATTTTTAGGGGTATTTCCTGTTAACATGAGATACGCTGGACCAAAAGAAGCGATCTTTCATGCTATATGTAGAAAGAACTATGGATGCACACATTTTATTGTAGGAAGAGACCATGCAGGTGTTGGAGATTACTACGGAACTTACGAAGCTCAAGAGATATTTGACCAGTTTAAACCCGAAGAGATAGGGATAGTACCACTAAAATTTGAACATGCATTTTATTGCACCAAATGTGAAAGCATGGCTACAGCAAAAACATGTCCACACGGAAAAGAAGACCATGTATTCCTCAGTGGGACAAAGGTAAGGGAAATGCTTTCAAAAGGAGAAAAACCACCAAAAGAGTTCACAAGAGCCGAAGTTGCAGAAATACTAATGGAATACTATATGGAAAAGTAATTTAGTTAATTTTTAGATAAAATATTAGATTGTTGAAAAATATAAAAGGCGTCTGCATAAGGCGTCTTTTTTATTTTACAAAACAATACTTAGGCTTTTTACCAAAAAATCAATTTTGTGGGATTATATGACTAACTTCAGAGTTACTTACTCGCAAGTTACTAACTCGTGAGTAAGTAACTGGGTTTACTGTTTTGACAATCCATATTAATTTGATCGTAACAAAAATAGTTTATAATTTTTTTACCCTCCCCTGGTGGGATGGATAAAAGGAGGCGATTTTATGAAACATGAAAAGGCTCTTAGAAAACTTAAAACAGCGCGTGGACAGATTGATGCAGCTATAAAAATGATTGAAGAAGAAAGATACTGTATTGATATATCTAAGCAACTGTTAGCCACAATTTCTCTTTTAAAAAATGCACACTCTGAAATATTGAAAAAACATATAGAAACATGCGTGAAAGATGCAACGTCTTCTAAAGATCCCGAAGAAATCAATGTAAAATTAGAAGAACTTGAAGAGGTTTTTGATTATCTCAAAAAAACTTAGAAAAGGTGGTGTACTATATGAGTGAAGTCAAAGAAAAACCGATAGAATCTACAAATTCTCAAGAAAAATTTGCCGAAAATAATAAAGTATCTTTTAGCGTTCAAGGGATGACTTGTGCTACATGTGTAAAAAACGTAGAACGGGCGCTTAAAAAATTAGATGGGGTAAAATATGTCTCAGTCAATTTAGCCACAGAAAAAGCTATAGTAATATCACAAGAAGCAATACCGATGAACGAAATCAAAAAGGCTGTAGCAGATGTTGGATACAAGGTCTCTGAGGAAATGCCCACCGAGGATCTGATAGAAAAAAGATTCAAAGAATCACGCAAAGATATGTATATTTCATTAGCCATTACTATACCTCTTATGGTTGTTATGATTTTAAGTATGAGCGGGGTACATGTTCCTTTTATGCTATTGATTGAGTTAATCGGTGGCGCAGCCACAATTTTCATTCCAGGTAGAAAAACTTTAAAAAGCGCCTGGATCGCTTTATCTCATCTTCACACAAATATGGATACATTAGTTTCTCTTGGAGCTATTTCAGCGTGGGCAACAACAATTTTAGCAATTGTAGGATTGAATATTCTTTCTTTTGGTACTATTGCATCTATGCTAATTACACTGAATCTGGTTGGTAGATACATCGAAGCAAGGATGAAACATAGTGCTTCAAAAGAAATAAAGCTCCTTCTATCCATGAAAGTCGACAAAGCTAATGTTATTACTGATGAAGGTGTGGTTGAATTACCCATAGAGACGGTCAAAATAGGTGATTTAATACTGGTGAGACAAGGTGAAAAAATACCTTTAGATGGTACTATCGTAGAAGGGCAAGCTTCCATAAACGAGTCTATGATAAGCGGTGAACCATTACCCCTATTAAAAAGCGAGAAGGATCCCGTAGTGAGTGGAACGATAGTTGAATCAGGTCTCTTAAAAATAAAAGTGGAAAAAGTCGGAGAAGACACATTCCTAAATCAAATGATCAAACTTGTAGAAGAAGCTTCATCCTCTAAAGTACCTATTCAAGCTCTGGCTGACAGAATAACCTTGTATTTTATCCCGACGGTTTTTTCGTTAGCTGTCTTAAGTGGTATGATTTGGTTTTTCCAATATGAAACATTCCAACCTTTTTTGATTAACGCTTCAAAAGTCATTCCTTGGGTTCTTACAGATGCTGGTCCGCTATCTACGGCAATTTTCTCGTTTGTTGCCACACTTGTTATAGCGTGCCCATGTGCACTTGGCTTAGCAACACCTATGGCTCTTGTGGCTGCCAGTTCTGTATCTGCCAAAAAAGGATTGATAATAAAAAATGGAGAAGCCATCCAAACGGCTAAAGATATAGACACAATTCTCATGGACAAAACTGGGACCTTAACTAAAGGGCAACCTTCAGTTATTGAGCACAATTTAGATGATGAAACATTTTTGATTATTTCAGAAATAGAGAAAAATTCTACTCACCCATTGGCTAAAGCCATAGTCGAATACGCACATGAGCATATTAAAAATCAGAACGTTGAAATTGAAGAAATAGAGGAAATAACAGGCAAAGGAATCGTTGGGACATACAAAAACAATGAATACTATATCGGTAAACCACGTGATGCAAAACCCTACCAAGAATTTATGGAAAACGCAGAAACGGTAATAGAGGTAAGTAAAAATGAAAAAATTGTTGGCTACATAAGAATCGCAGACGAGATTAAAAGCGATGCTGTAGAAGCTATAAAACAATTAAAAGAAATGGGAATGGAACCCATAATGGTAACAGGTGACAACGAAAACACCGCCAGAGCCGTTGCTAAAAAGGTTGGAATTGATAAGGTATTTGCAAATATATCACCCCAAAATAAAGTAGAAATAGTCAGAAAATATCAGATAGAAGGGAAAAAGGTCGGCATGATAGGCGATGGAATAAACGATGCTGCAGCATTAAAATCATCTGATATGGGTATTGCAATAGGTAACGGAACAGATTTGGCAATAGAATCTGCGGATGTAATAATAAGTCAAGGCGAAATTTCAAAAGTTATAGATGCAATAAATATATCAGAAATAACCTTTAAAAAAATCAAACAAAACTTATTCTGGGCTTTCTTCTACAACATTATCGCGATACCCTTGGCAATGATCGGCATCCTTCACCCAGCAATAGCAGAGGTCGCTATGTTATTTAGTTCCATAAACGTGATTTACAATTCAAGCAGAATCACAAAAAAACTATAGGAGGTTAAACAATGAAATACGTATTTGATGTTCCAGATATGTCTTGTGAACATTGCAAGATGAATATTGAAAGGCAATTAAAATCTTCAGGTATCGTGCAAAATTTCAACGTTGATTTAGAAAACAAAAAAGTAGAAGTTGAAACATTGCAAGAACCAGAAAAAATAGAAAACTTACTGGATGAAATAGGTTATCCCCCAAAATTGGTAAGCCAGGAATAATTTTTCAAAAAGCAGGAGCACTTGTTGCTCCTGTTTATATTATTAATTGATTAAATTTTTTTCTTTTACTTTCATATTTATTAGCAGGAAGCAGATCCATTAATGTTCTATTGATAGCCCACTTAAAACCTTAAGTCTTTGAGGGAGAGTTTCAAAATACAACGGAGAATGGCCCAAAGATTCACCATCCGTTTCTAAATACAGCTTTTCTTTGGATGTAATTTCTATCAATTTTCCTCTAAAGGTTTTCACAGCTTCATGATTTATAAATGAGCCATCGTATATTTTCCTTAGATTTGCTAAAATTGTACCAACAGATATCTTATCAACGACGGTTACATCGAAAAGTCCATCATCGTATTTTGCCTTCGGTGTAAACATCATTCCTCCTCCACTGTATCTACAAATCCCAACATTCAAGGTTAAAGCTTGATTTGCATACACCTTTTCTCCATCAATTTTGATTTCAACATAAGGATCCTTGAAGGAAATTAAAGTGCTTAATAAATTTAAAGAATAAGAAAGCTTGCCAAACAATCTTTTTTTACTTTTATTAGCCTTATAGGTGACTTCTGCATCAAAACCCATCCCTGCAACATTCACAAAATATCTTGTTTTTTCAACACCTGTTTGAATATAACTAACCTTACCAACATCTTGTAATATGAAATTGTCTTTACGTAAATTGCTTACCGCCTCTTCATAATTAGCAGGTATACCGACGCTTTTTCCCCAATCGTTACCAGAGCCAGAACCTATAGAACCAATTGATATTTCGATTGGATCTATAATATCCTGCAACATTATTGCGTTAACTATTTCGTTGACCGTTCCATCTCCACCCACAGAAATTAATTTTTTATACCCTTTTTTAATTCCTTCCATTGCCAAATTAAAACCATCGTAAGGCTTTTGGGTAAATAAATAATCAAAGGATATCTTTTTCTTTTCCAAAATAGAATAGATATTTTTTGTCCATACTTTTAGGGCTTTACCCCCACCCGCTACAGGATTGACTATGAACAGTATTTTATCTTGTTCCACAAGGGTAGATCTCCTTTTTCATTTTAATATCTAACTAATTTACTATATTTGACCAACTGATTCAAGAAAATCGATAAAAAATCCTTTTATTATGGAAGAAGAATAAGACAATACACTCAACGTTTCTTCCTTAAGTTTTGACAATTTTCCTTCTTCATCCATCTTTCTAATTTGTTCAATAGTTACATAATCATTTAAACTTTCCCCAAACTGAGATTTGATCTCTGAATGAATCATAGAAAACTTACTAAGAGAATAGCCCGTCATTTCTTGAACGTAGTCTTCGTAATTATCAAAAAAGGCAGGTTTTGCCCCCAAAATAACTTCTTTCGCGGAATTATCAGAATAATACAAAAGATATACTAAATAATCGTCCATAAAATAGTGTGCATTGTTAAGTTTCCTTGATATGTCCTTGTTAAAAGCTGCTCCTATGATTTCAAAAAATGAACCGGGGGCATTGTGATAAGGTTGTGAAAGATCTTCGATATAATGAAGCGCACGAGCTAAAAATCTATAACCCCAATATTCGTCATTTTTTTCAAAAGCTTGTTTGGATAATTCTACAAAGTAGAGAAATGATTTGTCGCCTTCGAAAACCTTTAAAAATCCAATTCGGTTAAACTAAGATATTCTAAATTGTATTGCCTTTCTTCCTCGTATGAATATTCTGTAATAAAAACCTTTTTATCAATATTTGGTAAATCTTGAATTATATAATAAGTCATCGCCTCATGCCCACTCCAAGGGAACAGTGTAGTAGACATAAAAACAATAAAAAGTAAATACAATATGGATTTTTTCATGGACAAAATCACCTTTTTATAAAATCCTTCAATTCCTTTAATTCTTTTAAAATTTTACCATAAAATGATCTTAACAAGAAAGCAAATCAAAAAAACCCCATTTGGGGTTTTGTTGGTTAAATAATTATTTAATTTTGTTAAAACCTACTTCATTCTTTAAGCCCACTACTGACCAAACTTTTTACAAACAAATCTTGAAGTAGAAAAAATATTATAAGGGTAGGTAAAGCAACTAACAGTGTCCCTGCCATTATCACTCCCCAATTGTTACTGGACTCTCCTGAGATCATCATCTTTACGCCAACCTGTACCGTCCTCATGTCATCTTGCATGGTAACTATCAAAGGCCAAAGATACATATTCCATGCATAAACAAAATTAATAATAGCCGCCCCAGCGATTATTGGCCCAGACAAAGGTACAAGCACCTTGAAAAAATATTGCATAGCTGAAGCACCATCTATTTTTGCTGCATCCTCTAAAGAGCGAGGAATCGTCATAAAATGTTGCCTAAATAGGAATGTATTGGTTGCTGAAGCGGTAAAAGGTATTATCAACGCCCAGTAGGTGTTAACCCAACCAAGATTTGACATCAGCATAAACAAAGGCAAAATCATAACCGTTTCGGCTGGCAAAAATAAAGTTACAAAGAGGGTGGAAAACAATATGTTCTTTCCTTTAAATTGAAAAGAAGAAAAAGCATAAGCAGCCAATGTTCCTGTTATTAACTTTCCTAATGTTGTAAATGAAGCCACCAGCAACGAATTGAACAACATTCTGCCCATTGGAACAAGTTGTATAGCTGTGATGTAATTTTTAAAATTGATACTTGAAGGAAAAAACTTAGGTGGATAAGAGAAAACCTCCGTTGGTTCCATAAAACTCATGGAAATTGCCAGTATGAAAGGTAAAAACATGAAAAAAGATACAATTATTAAACTTAACTCTACAAAAACATAATTAACTTTTTCTCTAGTCGATTTCCTCATTATTACTTGACTCCCTTCATTGATAATGAACCCTTTTCTCACCAAATCTGAAATAAAGAAAGGTGATAATTGACATAATAATAAATAAGATAACACTTTCAGCAGCAGCTAAACTTGTTTTTTGGAAAAAGAATGCGTCTTGATATAGTTTGTAAATTAAGGTTGTAGTGCTTCCTAAGGGTCCCCCTCTTGTCATAATGTCAATGATCCCAAACGACTCAAACATTCCATTGGTGATGTTCATAATAACTAAGTAAAATGTAATGGGAGAAAGTATAGGAAATTTTATTTTCCACATCCTTTGCCATACGTTCGCTCCATCAATAAGAGAACTCTCTATTATTGATTCCGATATGGACTGTAACCCTGCAAGGTAGAAAATAATTGAAAAAGGCAGCATCTTCCAAACACTGGCAACTATAACTGAAATTAACGCATATGGCACTTGATTTAACCAATTAATACTTTCTCCTGTGATTCTTGACAGAATATAATTCACATGCCCTGCAACCGGATTCAACATAAAGGTCCACAGCGCACCTCCAATAGTAAAGGAAATAACATAAGGAACAAAAATTAAAGTTCTATAAATTCTTACCCCAAAAACCTTATTATCTAATAATTGTGCGATTAGGTAGCCTAAAATAATGACTATTATTACCGTTGTAACTATATATATGATTGTGATCTTTAACGCATCCCAATATGCCTCATTCTCAAAAAGCTTAATGTAATTGTCTAAACCTGCATATATTTTCTTATTACCAAATGGTGATATTTTATAAAAGCTCATTAGAAAGGAGTTAATTGCAGGCCAATATATAAAAAGGGCAATAATTATTAGTGTCGGTGCAAGCAAAAGATAAGGTGTATATTTTCCCCACTTCATATTTTATTTCCTCCCAAAAAACCAAGGAAGAAAATTCTTCCTTGGATTAACAACATTTGAAATTCTAGACTTATCTTAGAGATTCATTTAATAGATTATTGATAGAATTCGTTATATTCTTGGATTAATTCTGTTACTCTACTTTCAGCCCAGCTCAGTGCCTCTTCAGGTGTCATTTGTCCATCAACCATTCTTTCATACGCTATTTCTATAGTCTCTCGTGTTTCAGGGAACACTCCAATAACTGCTCCAGCGGAGTTGAAATCTCTTTTAGCTAGCAATAGTTGCAATAAGGAAGTGAAGTAATTTGGGTTCTCAGCATAGAACTCTTCATAGTGCAGCCTTTGAATGGCATCTTTTCTAACTGGAAAATACCCTGTACCTTGGTGCCATCTTATCTGTTGATCTTCACGATTGACAAACTTCAAAAATTCCCAGGCAGCTTTGGTTTCTTCGTCTGTATGGCCATCTATCAACCATAAACTTGCTCCTCCAATAACTGGTCCTCCACTGACACTTATATCTGGAACAGGTAAAAAGGCTGTACCTAACTCGTAGCCGTTACTTTCTAACCCTTCTTGAAAAACCTTTACATCAGATGTAGAAAAGAAATTCATAGCTGCTCTGCCTGAAACGAAATTTTGTCCGGCAGCATTCCAATCTTCCCTAGCTGTATTAAGAATTAAACCTTCTTTGTTCAATTGGTCAAACAGTTCAAATATTTTTAAACCCGCTTCACTATTGAAAACAGCCTCTGTTGCTCTGGCGGTTCTTCCGTTATCGTTGTTAACAAGTGGCGCATCAGCGGCAGCCATAAGTTGTTCAATTATCCATGAATGGGTAGGCCAAGTTAATCCGTATTGCACTGTATTTCCTCTTGAGTCTTTCTTTGTTAAAATTCTGGAGTATTCCAATAGTTCTTCGTAAGTTTGAGGAGGTCTATTTGGATCTAAGCCTGCTTCTTCAAAGAGCGTTTTGTTGTAATACAACAAAGCGGTAGATGAATTGAAAGGCATGGAGTACAACTTCCCATCAACTTTGTAATAATTTAATATCGGTTCCAACAAAACCCCTACATCATAAGAATCATCTTGATCAAGTAAATCTTGGACAGGAACTATGACACCACTGTCTATCATCAATCTTGTACCTATTTCGTAAATCTGTACTATGTGGGGTGCATTCCCGGATTGTACCCCTGCAATAAGCTTATTCAACGTCTCAGGATAACTTCCTGAATATTGCGCATTTACTTTTATATCCGGATAAGCTTCTTCAAAATCACTCACAATATCTTCAATCAAAGCTATCCTGTCTCCACTCATCGCATGCCAAAACTCTATGGTTACAGGGAAAGACAAAACGCTTAACAAAGAAACCATAAATAAAAACATAACCGTCCTTTTCACAAAACTCACCTCCAATAGATTTTTGAAACTATTTAAACACTTTACTCATAAAGCTTTTGTACCTAAATAATACTTTATTTTTATTTGTGAAATATAAGGAAATATAAAGTTTTGTTAAAGCTAAATATCTCCAAAGTTCTTTTCTTGTTTTTTACTATCTTATCTAGTAAGTTGTGTTATCATTAATTGGATTGCTATCTAGGAGGTCAAAATAAAACATGTTAGAAAACATAACCAAGAAAAAGTTAGAAAACGGATTAAGAGAAGTTAAAAAATTACAAAATCTAAGTATTCTCCAAATTCAACAAATGGGATACTTTGAAGACAAAGAAAGAAGATTCAAACCTGAATTCAACGGATCAATAGACTGGAAAAAGATAGAAAAAGAGGAAAAGTGGGGAGGGTACGATAAGATATTTTGGTTTAGAAAAAATATCGAATTGCCTGAAAGTATTGGTGAAGAAAGTCTATTTTTGAGGGTTTCTTTGGAAAAAGATGGTGATTTAGACGTTATTCCTGACTATCCAGAGTCTTTACTCTTTGTAAATGGTCAATTTGTTCAAGGTATAGACAAATACCATAAAGAGGCTCTAATATCGCCAAAGATTGTACAAGGAAATGTATTGAGGATATACTTGAGGTCATGGACTGGCTTGAGAGGGGAATTAAATTATACATTTTCAGGTTTGGAACTTTACAAAATAGAAAAATATTCACAAAAGTACTATTTCCTAGCAAAGAATATTCTTGACACAATCGATCAACTAAGTCAAAACGATATTGTAAGAGTAAAATTATTCAATATTTTAAACGAGTCTTACAAAAGAATCAATTTTATAAAACCTCGATCCAAAGAATACTATGAATCAATAAAAGACAGTTATAGTTTTTTGCAAGAAGAACTGACAAAACTGAGAAATTTTAAAATGGATTCTCCAAAAGTTATTTTGACAGGTCATTCTCATATAGATATGGCATGGCTTTGGACAGTTTTACACACAAGAGAAAAAGCACAAAGAACCTTTTCAACGGTTCTCAACCTAATGCAAGAGTATCCAGAATATATATTTATGCACTCTTCTCCGGCATTGTACAAGTTCTTAAAAAACGATTACCCTGAGTTGTATGAAAAAGTAAAGCAAAAAATAAAAGAAGGCAGATGGGAAGCAACTGGTGGTATGTGGATAGAATCTGATTCCAATATTTCTCCAGGTGAGTTTTTGATAAGACAGATACTATTTGGGAAAAGGTTCTTAAAAGAAGAGTTTGGAATTGATTCTAAAGTTGTATGGTTGCCAGATGCATTTGGTTACACATACGCCCTTCCTCAGATAATAAAGAAAAGTGGAATGAAGTACTTCGCTACAACCAAAATAAGCTGGAATGAGATCAACAAATTCCCTTACGATACTTTTTGGTGGAAAGGCATCGATGGGACAAAAATCCTTTCCCATTTTATTACGACTCCAGATAAGAACAATTATTTTTATACCTACAACGGTATGGTGGAACCTTTCACGATAAGGGGGATATGGGATAACTACAAACAAAAAGATATAAACGATGAATTACTTCTTGTCTTCGGTTGGGGAGATGGGGGAGGAGGCCCAACATATGAAATGTTAGAAAATTATGAAGCAATAAAAGAAATCCCAGGTTTACCCCAAGTGGATATGGGAAGAGTAGAGGATTATTTTGAGAAATTGGGAGAAAGAATAAGAGATAAAAATGTCCCAGTTTGGGATGATGAGCTGTACTTCGAATTACATCGAGGTACGTATACTTCACAAGCTTTTGTGAAAAGGGAAAACAGAAAATCAGAAGTATTGTACCATAACGCAGAGTTATTAAATTCTATGGCTTTGAAATTATTAGAAGATTTCGAATATCCTAAAAATTCTCTAAATGAAGGATGGGAACTATTATTATTAAATCAATTCCACGATATTTTACCAGGTTCCTCAATAAGAGAGGTTTATGAAGATGCAAGAAGAGATTTTGAAAAGATAAAGGGGATAGCTAACAAAGAGATCGAAAGGGCTATTTCTATGATTTCAAAGGAAATAAAAAGCGAAGAAGACAGTTTGGTATTATTCAACACCACCTCCTTTGAAAGGGACGAGATTGTAGAGTTAGAAAACGGTAAAAAAACGTTGGTTAGAGGAATCCCCCCTTTTGGCTATAAAAGTATTAAGGTATCAAATTTGGAGCAGAAGCAAATTGATGAAAAAATGATCGTAAAAGAAGATTACATTGAAAACAGATACTATATAATCGAATTCAATGAAAAAGGGCAGCTTAAAAGATTATACGATAAAGAAAATAAAAGGGAAGTACTGGAAGAGGGGAAATTGGGAAACGTGCTACAAACCTTCGAAGATAAACCTTACTTTTTTGACGCATGGGATATTTCTCCTTATTTCAACGAAAAGATGAAAGAGGTTACTGATTTAATCGAAGTAAAAGTAGAGGAAGAGACTCCTTTAAAAGGTGTTTTAAAATTCTCATGGAGGTTTTATGACTCAACTATCGAACAAAGAGTCATTGTGTACAACCACATAAGAAGAATCGATTTTGATACACATGTTGACTGGAAAGAGAAACAAGTTTTATTAAAAACAGCTTTTCCTGTTAATATAAGAAGCACGAAAGCCACCTACAACATACAATTTGGAAACATAGAAAGAAGTACAACCAACAACACAAGTTGGGATATAGCAAAATTTGAAGTCCCAGCACAAAAATGGGCAGATCTTTCAGAAGCAAACTATGGAGTTTCCATACTAAATGATTGTAAACATGGGTACGATATAAAAGAAAACGTTATGAGACTCACTCTTCTAAGATCCCCAATCGAACCCGATGAAACGGCTGATAGAACGGATCACACATTCATTTATTCTCTTCTACCACACGCTGGAACATGGAGAGATTCACAAGTAATACAAGAAGCCTACAAATTGAATTATTCTGTAATAGTTAAAAAGATAAGAAAAAACGAAGAAGGAAACCTCCCTGACAATTTCTCTTTTATCAAGGTCAACGATTTTGATGTGGTAATTGAAACCATAAAAAAAGCGGAAGATGATGACTCTATACTAATTAGACTTTTCGAAGATAAAGGCAGTCGAAAAAAGGAAGTGGAAATAGAATTTTTTAGAAGTTTAAAAAAAGTGGTTGAATGTAATTTAATTGAAGAAGAGGAAAAAGAAATTGCATTTAAAGATAATAAAATCGTATTCAGTATAACACCATACGAAATAAAAACCTTTAAAGTGTGGTTTTAATTCAAGCTAAAGGCGGATTTTCTCCGCCTTTAGTTTTTTAAAGCCATTCTCTTTGCACATAATGAGTATGCAACAATTGATGTGATTTTTCACTTCCTGGCTTTTCCAAATACTCGTTGTATAGTCTAACAATTGATGGATTTTCATGGGACTTTCGAATTATCTTTGATTTGTCAACGACATTTAATGCCTCGATTCTCTTTTTAATCACGTTGAAATCACCATGATGGTACGGTTGACCACCGCCTCCAACACAACCCCCTGGACAAGCCATAATTTCGATTAAATGTAAGTCTATTTTTCCCGATTGAACGTCTTCCAAGAGTTTTCGTGCGTTACCTAAGCCATAAGCAACTCCAACTCTTAATTTTTTCCCATTAATTTCAACTTCTGCAACTCTTATAGACTCATATCCATGAAGTTGCTCAAATTCTACTTCTTTAAGTTCATTCCCGGTTATCCATTCATAAGCGGTTCTTAAAGCTGCCTCTGCAACTCCTCCCGTTCTTCCAAAAATGGCTGCAGCACCGGTGGATTCTCCTAAAGGACTATCATACTCCCTTTCTGGGACAGCTTTGAAATTAATTCCTGCTTCTTTGATCATTTTCGCCAGTTCTCTGGTGGTCAATACATAATCAACATCCCTGTATTCAGGTGATGCATTTATTTCTTCTCTAGCTGCTTCGTACTTTTTGGCTAGACAGGGCATTATGGATACAACGGTTATCTTTTTGGGATCAATATCATTTTTTTGTGCATAATAACTCTTTGCAATCGCTCCAAACATCTGTTGAGGAGACTTCGCAGAAGAAGGCATCTCAAGCAAGTCAGGGAATTGATGTTCGATAAATTTAACCCATCCTGGACAACAAGAAGTCAACATAGGTAAAAAACCACCATTTTCTAACCTTTCTTTGAACTCTGTAGCTTCCTCCATTATGGTTAAATCTGCTCCAAAATTGGTATCGAAAACCTTATCAAAACCCATTAGTTTTAAAGCTCCAACCAACTTCCCGGTAGAGATAGTTCCAGGCTCGTAACCAAATTCTTCCGCTAAAGCGACCCTCACCGCAGGAGCGGTTTGAACTACAACGTGCTTCTCTTCATTTTCCAACTCTTTCCATACTTCGTCTATGTAAGATCTTTCAACTAGAGCCCCCGTAGGACAGACTGCCACGCATTGACCGCAGAAGGTACAGGCAGTTTCTTCTAAAGGCATATCAAAAGAAGGCTTAACGACAGCACCAAAACCTCTGTCTATAGCCGAAAGAACCCCAACGGTTTGAAATTCGTTACACATGGTTTCGCATCTTCTACACATAATACATTTGTTCGGATCCCTAATTATTGCAGCAGATATATCAAGATCGTAATTAGATGTTTTGCCAAAATAAGGATTGTTCACAATGTTTAGTTCAGAGGCGATTTTTTGTAGTTCACACTCACCATTTTTCGGACATTTTAGACAATCTTGTGGATGATCTGATAACAATAACTGAACAGCGGTTCTTCGAGCTTCTACCGCCATCCTGGAATGTGTCTTTATTCTCATTCCTTCAAATACCGGCGTTGTACAAGCCGGGGCTAAAGTTCTTCTACCTTCTATTTCAACCATACATACTCTACATGAAGAAGGCTTATTTTCTATATTTATATCCTTTAAGTTCATATAACAAAGTGTTGGTATGTAACCGCCAAATTTTTGAACAGCCGTTAAAACGGTATCTTTTTCAGAAGCTAAAAATTCACCGTCATTTATATATACTTTTGGCATTTAGAATTTTTCCCTCCTAACCAAAAATTTTTTCCCTCTTGAAAACCTAATTTAGCGCCGCTTCAACCCGCTCCGCATTCATTAAAATGAAGGAGTTTTATATTTTATTTATACTATTTTTATAGCGTTAAACCTGCATGTTGTGTAACAAGACCCACATTTTATACACTTTTCTTGATCTATTGTATGAGGTTTTCTCAATTCACCTTGTATCGCTTCAGTAGGACATACCCTTGCACAGGCCGTACAACCTGTACAATTTTCTGGAATTATTTCGTACCTTATTAAATTCTTACATACACCAGCGCGACAGTTTCTGTCCAATATATGTTCTTTATATTCATCCTCAAAATACCTATAAGTAGAGAGTATCGGATTTGGGGCAGTTTGTCCTAACCCACATAAAGAACCGTTCTTTACGACATTAGCCAAAGTTAACATATGATCGAGATCTTCCAATTGAGCATTCCCAGAAGTTATTTTTTCCAATATCTCTAAAAGTCTAACGTTTCCCACACGGCATGTAGTGCACTTACCGCAGGATTCATCGACGGTAAATTGAAGATAGAATTTCGCAACATCCACCATACAAGTATCTTCATCCATGACAATCATTCCACCAGAACCCATCATCGAGCCTAGTGCTTGAAGACTATCGTAATCTATAGGGGTATCTAAGTATTCAGCGGGAATACATCCTCCCGAAGGGCCTCCAGTTTGAACAGCTTTGAACTTTTTATCCCCCTTGATCCCTCCACCTATATCGAAGATTATCTCTCTCAATGTGGTTCCCATTGGAACTTCAACGAGACCAACCTTTTTAACGTCTCCTGCAAGCGCAAATACTTTCGTACCTGGAGAATTTTCTGTTCCGAATTGTTTGAACCAGTCGGCTCCATTGAGTATTATAGGTGCTATATTTGCAAGGGTTTCAACGTTGTTTATCACTGTAGGCTTTTTCCATAAACCACTATTGGCAGGAAAAGGCGGTTTGTTGGTTGGCTCACCACGAAGACCTTCTATCGAATGGATCAAAGCGGTCTCTTCACCACAGACAAAAGCTCCGGCTCCCAGTCTGATCTCTATATCAAAAGAAAAATTACTGCCTAAAATATTTTCTCCCAGCAATCCATAATCTTTAGCTTGTGAAATAGCAACTTTTAACCTAGCAACAGCCAAAGGATATTCTGCTCTTATGTAAATAATCCCTTTTTGGGCACCAATTGCGTATCCAGCGATAGCCATACCTTCTAACACAGAATGAGGATCACCCTCTAGCACTGATCTATCCATAAATGCCCCTGGATCGCCTTCATCAGCATTACATATTACGTATTTTTCATCTCCTTTAGCTTGCATGGCGAATTTCCATTTCAAACCGGTTGGAAACCCACCACCGCCTCTACCTCTCAAATTTGAATCTAAAACCGTTTGAATTACCTCTTCTCTTTTTGAGTTAAGCGCTTTTGCTAGGGCTAAATAACCGTTATTTTTTAAATAATCTTCTATGTTTTCGGGGTCGATATTTCCAGCGTTTCTTAAAACGATTCTTACTTGTTCCGGCATCGTTTTACCTCCCTCAAATTGCTTTTTTGTGGGTTTCTTCTATCAACAATGCTTCTGCGATTTTTCCTTCTACAAAATGTGTTTTTACAAGATCTTTTACTTTCGATTTCGTAACGTTGCCATACAATACTGGCTCTTTACCTGGTTCGTTAACTTCTACTGTTGGCTCGGCATAGCAATATCCTAAACATCCTGTTTTAATAACTTCAATATTTTCTATTTTTTCTTCCTCTATCTCTTTTAGAAGCTCATCGTACGTCTCATCAGCTCCAGCTGAGATTCCACAGGTACCTAAAGCAACTTTTAATACAATTTTATTCTTATTTTCTTTTTCTTTGAGTTCATTTATCAGCGATTCTAATTGCTCTAAACTATTTAATTTAGGCATAGAAAAACCTCCTATCAACTATTTTTCTCTTTGGCTCTATAATCTCTAATTATTCTTCTTACATCGTTTATTTTAAGTCTCCCATATACTTTTTCCCCTATTTTTACGACAGGTGCCAAACCACAAGCACCTAAACACCTAACCGGATGAATAGAAAATAATCCGTCCTCGGTTACTTCTTCTTCTTCAACATTTAAAATCTTTTTGAATTCGTCTAAGATTTCGTTCGCTCCTCCCACGTAACAAGCTGTTCCTAAGCATACACTTATAGGATACTTACCTTTAGGTTTTGTGGAGAAAAAATTGTAGAAAGTCACAACACCATAAACTTGAGAAGAAGGAATTTTCAGTTTTTTTGCCACTAATTTTTGCACTTCATTTGGGATATATCCTAGATTTTCTTGAACTTTATGCAAAACTTCAATAAGCAAGCTCCTTCTTTCTTCTTCGGTTTTGTCCGTCAAATCGAGTGAATTAAGATAAGTTTCAATGTCTTTTAATTTGCTTTCAAGAAGTTCTTCCATTCATTTTCCTCCTCGTATAATTAGGTTTTATGAGGAATAAAAGTTAAAAAATTCACTAATAATATACCTGATTGATTATACCATTTTTTATAGATTAGTAATTTAATAAAATATAAACCAGTTATTACTTTTTTCAAAAATTCGAAACAAAATAATCTTAAAATTCTACCCAACTAGCACCTCTTTTTGTACTTTCTACACATTTTTCTATAAATCGCATTCCCTCTACTCCGTCTTCTACAGTGGGGAAATCTAAGTCTCTTTGTTCTAAAAGTTCTCCTTTTTTCTTTTTTGTAATTGCGCTAATAAACTTATCGTATACCCTTGCAAAGGCTTCAACGTAACCTTCCTGATGCCCACCAGGAGTCACATAATCAGTTTTAATAAAATCATCAACGCTTTCGCTTCCCCTCGATAAAGTTATAAAAGGATGGTTAACTTTTGAGATCTTCAAGTAATTTGCGTGTTCTTGTGACCATTCTATAGATCCTTTTGTTCCATATATACCAATATCCAAAGTATTTTCGTGGCCCATAGCAATTTGAGATGTCCAGTATATGCCTTCTGCCCCATTATCATAATTTATTAGTATAGATGCATTATCGTCTAGCCTATCTGGCTCAACAAACTTGTCCATTCTGGCATTTAAGGACTTTATCTTCAAACCTGTTAGGAAAGAAACTACGCTTTCCACGTGTACCCCTATATCAGCCACGCAATTAGATACACCCGAAACTTTTGGATCCGATCTCCACTCGTGGCGAGAATTTTTGCCGGCAAACGGCACCTTTGCCATCCACTCACTTAGGTATCGACCATTGATAAACCTAACCTCACCTATTTCCCCTCTTTTAATTAACTCTCTTGCGTATCTTAACATTGAATAACCTGTAAAGGTGTAAGCAACCGCAAAAAGTAGGTTGTTTTTTCTTGCTAACTGTTTTAGCTCTTCAGCTTCTTTTAGAGTGATGGTTAACGGCTTTTCACACATCACATTTATTCCAGATTCTAAAAATTTTTTTGCCACTTCATAATGTGAACTGTTGGGTGTGACAATGGATACAAAATCTATTTTATCGGGCCTTTTAGCTTCCTCCTCAGCCATTTCTTCATAATTTTTATACAATCTTTTCTCATCTATTTTTAACTCTTTGCCTGTTGCCAAAGTGTTTTTGAAGTTTCTTGAAAAACTTCCACAGACTAATTCTGCCTTCCCGTGTAGATTTATAGCTTTTCTGTGGACTATGCCTATTTGAGAGTCTTTACTTCCACCTACCATTCCATAAGTCAATCTTTTGAACATATTTTACCCCTCCTCTTATTTGAGTTTGGTTTTAAAACTTTACCCAAACGCTTCCATTTTTCGAACTTTCTACACATTTTTCAATAAACCTCATCCCTCTTAATCCCGCGTTTACACTTTGAAAATGGGCATTATCGTTGGTTATAATTTCTCCGTTTTTTTTATTTATTAAATCGGTAATAAATGTGGAATAAGTATTTTTGAACCCTATATTTGTTCCAGGAATTTCATCCACATTTTGAACTATCTCTTCTTTGTGGTCTTCATACAAAATTGTTAATTTGTTTGCTTGATTAAAATTCCATTTCAACGTACCTTCCGAACCATACACGCAAACGCTAAAATTGTTGTTCTCTCCCACAGCAATTTGAGACATGAAAAGTAATCCTTTACTTTTATCTTTGAAATTTACCATCACGGTGGAATTATCTTCCAATTTTCTTGATTCACCAAAAGTATCAAGGCGTGCACACAAATTATCGATCTCTTTTCTAGTAAGATATGAAACCATGTTCTCCACATGACTACCTATGTCGGCTGTAGTATTAGCCAAACCACTTTGGTTTGGATCCAATCTCCATTGGGCTTGCTTGTTTTCATCTTCGATCTTTTTTGCAAGCCATCCTTGAATATATTGTACATTAATGAATCTTATTTCGCCCAACTCACCTTTTTCTATTTTGTTTCTTGCTAACGAGATAACCGGATATCCCACGTACGAATACGTCACACACAACAAAAGATCATTATCATCTGCTAACTGTTTTAGCTCTTGCGCTTCTTTTACTGTTGTTGTTAGCGGTTTATCGCAGACAACATTTATACCTTTTTCTAAGAAAGTTTTAGCTATTTCATAATGGGAAACATTCGGAGTAGCAATAACTACAAAATCAATTTTATTTTTCTTTTTACTCTCCTCTTCAGCCATTTCTAAGTAGTTTTCGTACAATCTATCTTTCTTTATGTCCCACTTTTTGCCTGTTTTTAATGTTTTTTTATAATCTCGTGAAAAACATCCACTAACTATGCTTGCCCTTCCATCTGATAATATTGCATTTCTATGTGCCTCACCTATCATAGAATCTATGGATCCACCAACCATTCCGTAGGTTATTTTTTTTGACATAATACACCTCCATAAAAAGATTTCTTTTTATTATTTTAACATAAATGCTTTTTCTTTTAAAAAAATATGGTATAATTTAGATACGATTAATTTAGTCGTTTTTATTTATCGTAAATTGTGAAAATATTCACATCAAAAGGAGGGATTCATATTATGGCAGGAAGATTAGAAGGAAAAGTTGCTATTATTACAGGAGCCGCAAGAGGAATGGGAAAAGTTGAAGCTGAGCTATTTGTAAAAGGGAGGTGACAATCTTCAAGAGAGTAACCAATTAAAAGTGTTGGGGAGACATTAAAGGTCACTGGTCATTTTCCGAGAGGAAAGGTTTTTAGACAGATAACAATATAAAAATAAAAAGAAAGGGGAGACAATTATATGAAATATCCTGTGCTTTTTTCACCGATAAAGATAGGCACGATGGAGGTAAGAAATCGTTATGTGGTACCACCAATGGCTACTGGATTAGCACGAGCGGATGGCAGCCCAACCGAAGGGCATGTAGCATATTGGGCTGCAAGAGCAAAAGGAGGATATGGACTGCTGATTGTAGAGGCTGCGGCAATTGACCCTCTTGGAAAAGGTTCTCCATGGGATGAGCCTGGTATATGGGACGATAAGTTTATACCTGCATGGAAGAAAGTAACAGAGGAGGTTCATAAGTATGGAGCTAAAATAGCAATTCAGCTTCATCACGCCGGAAGGCAAACAACTCACGATAAAATAGGAGGTCAACCTGTGGCTCCATCGCCAATACCATGTCCGGTGGAAAGGGAAATGCCAAGAGAATTGACGACCGAAGAAGTATATGACCTCATTGAGAAATTCGGAGATGCTGCAAGAAGGGCCAGAGATGCCGGGTTTGATGCTGTGGAGGTACATGGAGCCCATGGGTACCTTATAGCCCAGTTTATGTCTCCATATTCTAATAAGAGGGTAGATGAGTTCGGCGGAGATTTTATGGGCAGGATGAAATTCCCTGTGGAAATAGTTAAGAATATACGGAGAAAAGTGGGCAACGGATATCCAATTATATTCAGATTGAGCGGTGATGAGAGGGTGCCTGGTGGAAGAGACATAAATGACTCCAGACTGGTAGCCCGCGTGATGGAAGAGGCAGGGGTTGATGCAATCCATGTATCCGCAGGGGTTTATGCAAGCACCCAATATATTATTGCACCTGCAGCTGTACCTCCGGGATTTAACGTTTATGCATCGGAAGAAATCAAAAAGGTCGTTAATATACCTGTAATAGCAGTCGGCAGAATTAATGACCCACTCATGGCGGAGGACATATTGGAAGACGGAAAAGCCGATTTAGTTGCGTTAGGTAGAGAGTCCTTAGCTGACCCTGAACTGCCCAATAAGGTTGCTGCCGGTTTAACAGAAGAGATCTCACCATGTATAGGGTGCATGCAGGCCTGCGCAGGCTACCTGTTTGATCCTACAAAGTCCAATATTTCCTGTCTTGTAAACCCGTTTACTGGAAGAGAAGGAGAGCTTAAAGTCGAAAAAGCGGAAAAATCCAAGAACGTTATGGTAGTTGGTGGAGGACCAGGCGGATTAGAAGCTGCATGGGTGGCAGCCAAAAGGGGACATAAGGTTACCCTTTACGAAAAAGAAAATGTGTTGGGCGGTCAGTACAGGATAGGAGCCATACCACCGACAAAGCAGGATATACTAAAGGCTATAAGGTACTATATAACCATGGGCAAAAAGTACGAGGTAGAGTATAAAACGGGGGTAGAGGTGACAGAGGACCTTATAATGAAAGAGAATCCCGATGTGGTTATATTAGCTACAGGTGGGGTGCCTCTGGTACCCAATATAAAGGGTATAGACAACCCCAAATTTGCCAAAGCGGTTGACATACTGGAAGGCAAAAAAGAAGCTGGTATGAATGTCCTCATAGTCGGCGGCGGTATGGTAGGTGTTGAGACAGCTGATTTCCTAGGCGAGCATTATCATAATGTAACCATAGTGGAGATGCTGCCGGAAATAGCGAGAGATGAACAGGCAGCGGTCAAATTCTTCCTCATGGAGAGGCTGAATAAATACGGTGTTAAAGCAATTACCAATGCCACAGTGAAGGAGTTCCTTGATGATGGTGTAGTATATGAAAAAGGCGGAAAAGAAGAAAAGCTCACAGGATTTGATACGATAGTCCTATCCATGGGAGCTAAAGCATATAACCCACTAGAAGAGAAAATAAAAGGCAAAGTATCTGAGGTATATGTGATTGGTGATGCCGTAGAGCCCAGAAAAACCTTGGAAGCCATAGAAGAGGCAGCAAGGGTAGCAGTAAAGATATAAGGCAAATGTTACCCATCAAAAAAATAATCTGTTATTTCTGAGGGTAATTGTATCTCAGCAATGGGTATGCCGGGGTCAACAGAGGGTGGCTAAAGATGTCATAGTAGTCCCAGGGCAGGGAATCGATCGGGTTAGGAGGTAGATAATTAATTTATCTACCGTCCTCCCACACCACTGTACGTACCGTTCGGTATACGGCGGTTCAACAGAATTGATGTTTTAGGTTATACGTTTCCAGGATCGAAGTTAAACCCATTTCCTTAAGGTGTTTATTAGTTAGTGTCCTTGAAAGTATTGGGCTATTGGAGATTATCCAATAGCCTTTTCTTGTATTTGCATATCCCCATGCTTTGTTAGTGTTTAGTCCTGATTTGACTAAGTTTTCATGTTTTGTTTTAATTTTCTTCCATCCTTTCCAGATACACAACCTAATTCTCCTTCTAAGCCATCCATCAAGATTTTCTGCTACCTTTTTCATGTTCGCTATTCCATAGTAGTTTATCCATTCCATCCATCCGGTTTCGGTATCTCTTTCCTACTTACCGGTTTCGGGTTGTATCTTACTTCAAGGAGCTTTTGCCTTAATTCTTCTCCATGTTTTTTGAGATATCTATACAATTCTTCTACTTTCATACCATATATCCGTCAGATTTACTCCGTTAAGAAGTTAAACCCACTAAGATCCAAATACTTAACAACCTTTTCTAAAGGTGCGAAAGCATAATTCTTATCGTAGGCAGAAGCAGGGGAAACAACGGGGGAGATTGGAACGTTTTATCCCTAAATATTGAAAGTGTTAAAAGTTAGTTACAATGCATGTTTTAGAGTTTCTAAAGACAGTAATCTTTGAAAAGGAAGGAGGGAAGGTTAAGGTGCATCGAGATTGTTAACAAAAACAGCTACAGATGAACTTGCTAAATATAACATACGGAGCTTTTTTCTTAGCTTCCGATGAATCCTCCTTCATGACAGGTTCTGAGTTGGTTATTGATGGAGGATGGACTGCATTATAATTATGAACCATTTTATCAAAACATCCGCGTAAAGCGGATGTTTTTTTATATGTAACAGGCATATGGGTGCACATAGAAAGGTCTGCTCACAGCAGATCTTTTATATCTTGAGGTGGAAAACCGAACCAAAGCCTGGATTTGTCTTTCAAATCTTAAAAATTTATTCAATATTCAAAAACCGCTAAATAATATGTGTGCTATGAAAGGTCCTTTGTGTAACAACCATGCTAACGAAATCTGTGACTCGGGTTGCTAATTTCATTCATTTTTTTCATGACCTAACTTTTTGAAGAAGCTCCACTACCTCTTCTGTTTTTAAAACTTTACCATAAGAAACCACTTTTCCATCTACAACAAGAGCAGGGGTTGTCATGACACCATAAGCTGCAATTTCTGAAAAATCTGTTACATGGTCAATCGCTGTATCCATACCAAGCTGCTGCAGAGCCTCTTTTGTTGTCACTTCAAGTTGATTGCATTTTGGACATCCGCTTCCAAGTATTTTAACACTAGCACCCCCAGCTTTAGCATGTACTCCCTTCGCAATGCTTCCTGTATTACGGTTTTCTCCGTAATAGGATGTTGTTTCTTCTTTTTTCTTTTCAAATAGTGACATTTTTATTACACCCCTTTTTATTCAGTTTTTGTTGTTCAATTGATGGCAACTATTTGGAATCTATTCCGAAGTATAACTAGATTATAGACACAATTGAGCCTTCTGCGGTACAACAACTTCTGATGTAAATGCCATACTCCATACAGATCGTATAAACAATAGCTGGACACTAAGTCTTTTACTGATATTTTCTTACTACTATATGATGAAGCCTTGAATAGCGTTAAAAAAGTAACCTACAAAAATAATACCCATGGTACAGATTGCGATAAATAGTGCCAATAGCTCCGGTTTGACAGCTTTGCGTAACATGACCATAGATGGTATAGACAGAGTTGTGACCGCCATCATAAACGAAAGAACGGTGCCTAGGTCAGCTCCTTTAGATAATAGAGCTTCTGCAATTGGGATTACACCAAAGATATCGGCATACATTGGTATGCCGACAAGTGTGGCTAAAACAACTCCAAACGGATTTTTACTACCGAGAACGGAGTTAATCCATTCTCCGGGAATCCAGTTGTGAATAATGGCGCCAATGCCCACACCAATCAAGATATATGGAAACACCTTTTTAAAGGTGGACAGCATTTGGTCCCTAGAGTAGACCAGTCTATCCTTTCTTGTCAGTTCGGGTGCTTCTATATCTACATTTCCAGCTATCATAATAAAGCTTTCAACGTACTTCCCCATTCGTAATTTTTCTATAACCGTACCACCTATTACTGCGATAATCAATCCGAGTATTACATACACGACTGCAACTTTTGCTCCAAAAATACTCATAAGTAGAAACAGCGACCCTAGGTCGACCATAGGGGAAGAGATAAGGAACGAGAAAGTTACTCCCACTGGAAGGCCTGCAGATGTAAAACCAATAAACAAAGGAATGGATGAACAAGAACAAAAAGGCGTTACCGTGCCTAGTAAAGCCGCGACAGAGTTAGCACCGAGACCTTGAAATCGGCCTAATATTTTCTTGCTGCGTTCTGGTGGAAAAAAGCTCTGAATGTAACTGATAAAGAAAATCAGTAAACACAGCAGTATGATTATCTTAATGACATCATAGACGAAAAACTCGATGCTACCACCTATGCGGGTAGATGTATCCACTCCTAGACTTGAAAGGATCTTTCCAATCAAGGTATCAAGCCATTTCATGCCAAGAAGCTGATATTGAGTAAAATCCCAAATCTCTTTTAATATTTGCATTCTAGGAAAACCTCACATATGATAATAACATATCAAAAATATTTGATATGATATTATTATATGAATAAAATCAAAATTTGTCAATATGTTGTGATTATAATCTTCAACTAGGCACTCATAACTCAGCTGTTGCCCAATGTCCCGAAAGAGACTTTTTTTACATCTGGGATTATAAGTCACTGCTTTCAAAAGAGATTATTGCTACTTATTATTCTTGAATACTTTTTATTTGAAATTTCTTCTATATTGTTGTATAATTTAACGGTTAAAAAATCGTTTGCGTGAGGAGGAAAAACATGAAAGTTTTAGTAATCAACTCAGGTAGTTCTTCGATTAAATATCAACTTCTTGAAATGGATACAGAAAAAGTTTTAGCCAAAGGATTGGTCGAAAGAATAGGTATAGAAGGGTCAAGAATTATCCACAGAAAAAACGAAGAAAAATATGTTATAGAGAAGGTTATAAAAAATCATGAAGAAGGTTTAAAAGAAGTTTTAGATCTCTTAACTTCTGAAGATTACAAGGTTATTTCATCTCTAAAGGAAATAGATGCAGTTGGACATAGAGTGGTGCACGGGGGTGAAAGATTTTCTTCTTCTGTTATTATTGACAAAGAGTCTTTGGATGCAATTGAAATGATGTCTTTTTTGGCGCCGTTGCACAATCCTGCAAACGTCATGGGAATAAAAGCAGCGATGGACCTTTTACCCAATGTGCCACAAGTTGGGGTATTTGATACTTCTTTCCACCAAACTATGCCAAATACTTCTTTCTTGTATGCAATTCCTTATGAGTACTACGAAAAATACAAGATTCGACGTTATGGGTTCCATGGTACGAGTCATAAATATGTTTCAAGAAGGGCAGCCGAAATATTGGGAAAAGATATAAAAACACTTAAAATCATAACCTCACACATTGGAAATGGGGCATCCATTGCCGCTGTAAAAAATGGTGAATCTTTCGACACTTCAATGGGATTCACTCCTTTAGAGGGTTTAGTTATGGGAACAAGAAGTGGGGATATAGATCCTGCCATTGTTTCATTTCTGGCTCAAGAAGAGGGATTAACAGCAAAAGAAGTTATAGGAATATTGAATAATAAAAGTGGAGTCTATGGAATAACGAAAGGTTTCTCAAGTGATATGAGGGATATTGAAGATAAAGCATTAGAAGGAGATAAAGTTTGTCGTCTTGCACTTGACATTTATGAGTACAGGATAGCCAAATATATTGGAGCTTACGCTGCAGCGATGAACGGTGTAGATGTTATAGTGTTTACCGCCGGTGTAGGAGAGAATTCTCCGGTAACAAGGGAAGAAATATGTGAAAAGTATTTAACTTACCTTGGTGTAAAGATAGATAAAGAGAAAAACAATTTTAAAGGCTTAGAAAGGGTCATAAGTACTCCCGATTCTAAGGTAACCGTGTTGGTAGTTCCAACAAACGAAGAACTTATGATAGCAAGAGAAACAAAAGAATTGGTTTCAACCAAAAATTAAATTCTAAAATTTTGTATAAAGATACTAAAACTGTAGAGCAACTAATAAGTTAGCCCTACAGTTTTGTTTTTTTTGAATTGATTGTTAAAGGATTGCTTGGTCAATATTGTCAAGATTGTATGGGGTTTGTTGGTAAACATAGTAATTTAACCAATTGTTGAATAAAATATAAGCATGACTTCGCCATCTCACGACGGGCCGTTTTTCTGGATCATCATGTGGGAAGTAGTTTACTGGGATATCAATGTCCATACCTTTCTCTAAATCACGATAGTATTCTTTTTTTAAAACCTCTGGATCGTATTCCGGATGTCCTGTAACAAACACTTGCCTACCATCTTTTCTCTCAACTAAATAAACACCTGCTTTTTTCGATTCGGATAGGATCATCAGTTCTTTTATTGGTTCAATATCTTCTCTTTTGATTTGGGTATGTCTCGAATGAGGGACCCAAAACGTATCATCAAACCCTCTAACCAATGGCGAGTCTTCACAACTTACCGAATGCTCAAATACGCCGAATATCTTCTTTGATACATGATATTTGTTTATACCATAGTGATAGTACAATCCTGCTTGTGCACCCCAACAAATATGAAGAGTAGAAAATACATTTTTCTTTGACCAGTCCATCACTTCTTTAAGCTCTTCCCAATAATCCACTTGTTCAAAATCAAGAGTTTCAACAGGGGCCCCAGTGATAATTAATCCGTCGAACTTTCTGTGACTTATCTGATCAAAAGATTTATAAAAGGTGTCTAAGTACTCTTGCGATACGTTTTTGTGGCTATGTGATACCATCCTTAAAAGCACTACATTTATTTGCAAAGGGGTGTTTCCTAACAAGCGTAATAATTGAGTTTCGGTGACTATCTTGTTTGGCATTAGATTCAAAATAACAATCTCTAAAGGCCTAATATCTTGGTGTGCCGCCCTCTCTTCAGTCATTATAAATATGTTTTCTTCTCTCAATACTTCTGCAGCTGGTAAGTTTTCAGGAATTTTTATAGGCACTTTTAACACTCCTTTCGTTCTGTCCCGGATGAACTTAAAAAATGGTTATTAGTTCTTAGTTGCTTTAGTTAGAGCTGAATCAATATCCTCAATCAAATCATCTATGTCTTCTATCCCAACGGATAGTCTAATCATATCAGGACTTACCCCAGAAGCCAACTGTTCTTCTTCACTTAACTGCCCGTGAGTGGTACTAGCAGGATGAACGGCGAGTGATCGAACATCGCCAACATTTGCAACATGGGAAAATATTCTTAAACTTTCGATAAATCTTTTCCCAGCTTCTACTCCACCTTTTACTCCGAAGGAAAGCATCCCTCCATAACCATGTTTTAGATATTTAACCGCATTTTTATGAGCCTTATGATTTTTCAATCCTGGATAATTTACCCAGCTCACCCTCGAATCTTCGGATAGGAATTCTGCAATTTTCATTGCGTTTGAAGAATGCCTTTCCATTCTTAAACTCAATGTTTCAATGCCCTGCAATATCAAAAAAGAATTGAAAGGACTTATTGAAGCCCCTAGATCTCTTAACCATTGGGAGCGGGCTTTTGAGATATAGGCAGCATTTCCAAATTTTTTATAAAAGCTTATCCCATGAAAAGCAGGATCTTCTTCAGTTAACATATTAAATTTACCGTTGTTCCAGTCGAAATTTCCACTATCAACAATAATTCCACCAATTGAATTACCGTGCCCGTTCAAATATTTGGTTAAAGAGTGAATAACGATATCAGCGCCAAATTCGAAAGGTTTGCACAAGTAAGGTGTAGCGAAGGTGTTATCTACGATCAAAGGGATACCATTCTCATGAGCTATCTTAGAAATCTGCTCAAAATCAGGTACAGAAAGTTCGGGATTCCCGATAGTTTCCACATAAACCGCCTTTGTCCGATTATTTATCTTATTTTTCAAGCTATCCACATCGTCAATGTCAAAGAAGTGGGTTTTTATGCCAAATCTACTCAAAGAATTCTTAAATAATGTGAATGTTCCCCCATACAAAGAGCTTGCTGTGAGTATTTCATCCCCTTCTTCCATAATGTTTAAGACCGCTATCGCTTCTGCAGCTTGCCCCGAGGAAGTGGCTAAAGCGCCCACACCACCTTCCAAAGCAGCAACCCTTTTCTCCAACACATCGGTCGTCGGGTTCATTATACGTGTATATATGTTCCCAGTTTCTTCCATGTTGAAAAGCCTAAGGGCATGAGCTGAATCTTCAAAGGTATAAGATGAAGTCTGGTAAATTGGTACTACGTTAGCCCCGGTGGTTGGATCTTTTTCAAAACCCGCATGAACCATTAAAGTATCGAAGTTGTGAATTCTTTCTTCCATATCTTTCCTCCTCATTTGTTTAAAATTACAGCCTTTAGGAACTCTAAAACCTGTGTTAGCGCCCCTTCGCCCCGCTCCCCACCCAGAAGGATGAAAAACTTTCAGCACCTTTGCCCTGCTACCCGCCCTCTAAGGATGAAGGAGTTTCAGCACTTTGGCCCCGCAGCCCGCGCATGTGGAAAAGACTTTTGTGCTCTTTACCCCGTAGCCCACCTATAAGAATGAAAGTGATTGAGTACCTTCGTCTAACAGTCCGGTTGATAAGATTTTTAACGGTAAAGTGACAATTTTTACCTCTAAAGTGTTATAATCAATATCAGCTATAATAAAGTGAAAAGGAAGGATTGAACAAATGAATTGGGTTATACCTATTATTATCTTTTTTGACCAATTAACTAAAAAACTTTCAGAAACGTTTCTTCTGGGAAAAAAAATTAAAATTGGATTTTTCCAATTGACTTACGTTGAAAACACAGGCATAGCTTTTGGACTTTTTAAAGATATGGCTTTGTTTCATGGAATCTTCTCTACACTAATAGTAATTTTTCTTTTTATCTTAAAAGAAAAATATAAAGAAAAATATAAGTTTTTTACTACGTCTTTTGACTTGGGTATCGCTTTTATTATAGGAGGAGCTTTAGGTAATATCTTTGATAGAATCAGGTTAGGATACGTTGTAGATATGATATATTGGCCAAACTTTTCTATATTCAACGTAGCTGATATATTCGTGACGTTTGGTGGTGTGATTTTATTATACCATTTTTTCAAAAGGAGCAAATATGAAAAAAAGAGTGTACAAAGTTGAAAAGGAAGATGAACAAAAGAGGCTTGATGTATACATCGCCCAAAAAATGCCCACCGAAATTTCTAGAAATCTCATTCAAAACGCCATAATTAAAGGACAAATTACCGTCAACGGGTCTCAAAAGAAACCTCATTACAAAGTTAAACAAGGGGAAGAAATTCAAATAGATTTTCATGAATTGGTAGAAGAAACTAAAGAAGAAAATATCCTACCAGAAAATATACCATTAAATATACTGTATGAAGATGAGGAATTAATCGTTATTAACAAACCTGCTGGATTGATAGTGCATCCAACACCGAGTATCAAAACCGGTACTTTGGTTAACGCTCTAATGTACCATGTAAAGGATCTTGATAAAACTATGCAAGATCCAAGCAGATTAGGAATTGTTCATAGGCTCGATAAAGAAACTTCTGGGGTGTTGGTCGTGGCAAAAAATGCTTATTCTCATAACTTACTTTCAAAAGAATTCAAAGAAAGAAAGACAATGAAATACTATTTAGCCCTAATAGAAGGAACGCTGAAAGAAAAAGAAGGGGAAATAGACCTACCCTTGGGGAGGCATCCTATTTTAAGGCATAAAAGGGCTGTTGTGTACAACGGAAGAGAAGCGATAACCGAATACAAAGTTTTAAAAGAATTTGGAGATCTTGCCACATTGGTTTGGATAAGGTTGAAAACAGGAAGGACACATCAAATCAGAGTGCATTTCAAATACATCGGTAATCCAGTAATTGGAGATTCTTTGTATGGAAAAAATAAAGTCGAAAAAGATCTTCAAATACCAGTAGATAGACAGATGCTTCATGCTTTGAAATTAGGCTTTTATCATCCAAAAAGTAACGAATGGATGGAATTTTTGGCCCCCTTACCCGAAGATTTTAAAAATCTATTGATCACTTTAACAAACCTAAAAAGACAAAATTCTTGATGGAGGGCCCTGCCATTGAAGATCTTAGGACCTGTGATAACTTCAAAAAGCATTGGCAAATCATATCTTCAGCTAAGGGACCTTTTCTCCATAGCAAAAAGATATGAGTACAATTGCATAGTTCTATCAGAACCGCACCCAAGATCATGGGTGAGTTTTATCGTTTATGCCCAAAAGTATAGAATTAAGCCAATAATATTATATGAAACTGCAAATGGTAAGTACTTATTGCAAACAAACAACGATATTAGATCAGCTATAATGCACTACAACGGATTAGGAAACAACTTAAGATTAAAAAAAATCGATTTTGAACTTCCCTATGTGAAGTACCCAACTGACGTTTTAAAAGATATATTTAAAGATGAAGAATCTCTTTGCATCAAAGATAGTTTAAAATATCAAAATGAACTATCTATTTTCTCAAATATAGAAACTTATTACAATATAGGAAACTATAGATTTGATGAATACAAAGTCACTGACTATAATCTAACAGATACTATTTCACAAAAAGACCTAACCCTCGAAGAAAAAAGACGACTATCCTACGAGCTGGACATCATAAAAAAGCTAAACGTAGAAAATTATATTTTAACGGTTAAAAAAATCGTTGACACCGCTAAAAAAAATGGCATTTCTGTTGGACCTGGGAGAGGCTCCGCTGTAGGTTCTTTCTTAGTTTATAAATTAGGAATAACTAAGGTGAATCCTATAGACTACGGTCTCCTCTTTGAAAGATTTCTAAACGAATACAGGCATGAATTACCTGATATAGATCTGGATATCGACGCGGAAAGAAGAGTTGATCTAATAAAGGCATTGCAAAAAGAATTTGGAGAAAACAAGATCTCTCAAATCAGGACCTACTCAACCATGAAAATTAAATCTGCTTTAAAAAAGGCAGAAGAATTACTTGGATACAATTTAGAATCCAAAATAAACGCTCCAATAAGAAGCAAAGAGAACATTGATAAATTTAAATCTTTATCACAAAAAGAGAAAACCTTTTTTTATGTGGCTTATTATCTTGAAGGAATAGAAGTGGCAGAGTCTGTTCATGCAGCGGGTTTGATAATCTCCCAAAATGACCTTAGAACCTTTTCTCCTGTGGAAAAAAAGGAAGTACCTATAATAGAATGGGAAATGTCTGATTTAAAATATTTAGGAGTGGAAAAGTTTGACATTTTAGCTTTGGACACATTGACCTTCTTAAAAAGATTACAGATAAAAGAAAAGTACCGAGAGCTTAACGATTCAAAAACTTTCCATTACCTATCTAAAGGTTTGACAAAAGGCATCTTCCAATTGGACTCAAAATTAGGGCAAAAATTAGCCCAAAGAATAAAACCCAAAAATTTTGAAGAGCTTATCTTACTATTAGCCATCAACAGACCCGGACCCCTTGAATCTGGGATGATAGATCAATACGTTAATGATGACTCACCAGAATATTTGAAAAAAATCTTCCCCGAGACAAAGGGAGTTTTAGTTTACCAAGAACAGATAATGAAAATCGCTCAAATCTTAGGAGAATTTTCTCCACAAGAATCAGATTTATTGAGAAAAGCAGTATCTAAAAAAGAGAAAGACAAAATTACAACCTTCAAAAACAAATTTATTACCAACGTCTCGAAAAAGATAGACGAAAAAGAAGCAACTTTATTGTTTTCTCAGATAGAAAACTTTGCTCAGTATGCCTTTAATAAATCTCATGCGGTAGCTTACGCTCACCTCACATACTGGTTATCAGAAAAAAAATTTAAAGATCCTTCCAATTTCTTCTTAGAATATGTTAAAATAAAAGGCGTTGATGTCGATGTAATAAATGAAGCATCAGTTTTAGGTGTGAAAATAAAGTTGCCAGACATTAGATATCCATTTGGTTTGGCAAGTGAAACAGAGCTAATACTACCTTTGTATATAATTAAAGGAATAGGTAAAAATGTTTCTCAGATATTTGAAGAAGCGAAACTCTTAAGCTTAGAAAATTTTTTTAATTTCATAATAAACAAAAATATCAACAGAAATATTGTGGAATTAATAATCAAATCAGGCGCATTAGATTATTTTAACAACAACCGTAAAAATCTACTAAGAGAAACCACTCAGCGAGTGAAGGGAAAAGTTCAACAGTTAGAAGATATAAAAAGTACGTTATTTGGAGAGAGAGAACAAAAATCAACTAAAAAGGTTGAAACAACCTTACAAGATTTAGCCCAGTACGAAATAGAAAGTATAGGATTTCCATTGAGTTTAATGTCCCAAAAAGGGTTATCTAACACGTTGATAGATAAATATCTTTATAAGCAAAAGGTTTACCTTGATGGTTATGTCTACAGAGATTTTATAGTCGATAACTCTGCTATGATTAATTCAAAAGTTTATAACAAAAACCTAAAAAGACTTATTAAATACATTTAAATTCCAATTTTGAGAAGGGAAAATATGAAAATCGATATTCTATCAATAGCTGAGAAATACCCTGGTCAGGGGGTGTATTCTGCCACATCGGATCACAAATACATCTTAAAAAAATACAGTGATTACACTATATATGAGAACAAAATTTTAGGAAATTACGATGTTTTACATATTCATACTCTCAACATAAAAAGCTTCTTTTCGTTGTTAAAGAATAAGAAAAATTCTTTTTGTGTGATTTCTGCTCACATAGTTCCTAATTCGTTGAAAGGGAGTATAAAATTCAACAAGCTATGGTTACCTTTTTTCAATAGGTATTTAAAATATTTCTATAACTCTTCTGATTGCATTTTAGCAGTCAGTGAAGAGACCAAAAATGAATTGATTAAGGATCTCAAGATAAATCCTAATAAAATTGTGATCTTTAGAAACTTTGTTATAAAAGAATTGTTTCTCACAAAACCCGAGGAAAAAGACACTCAAAAATCTTATTTAAGAAAAAAATATGGGTATAATGACGATGATTTCATAATTTTGGGTGCCGGACAGATTCAACCTAGAAAAGGTATAACAGATTTCGTGGAAACCGCTAAAAGATTAAAGAACATGAAGTTCATTTGGGCTGGGGGAATGCCCTTTAAACATTTAACAGAGCATTATGATGAAATGAACAAGTTGATAAAGAAGGCTCCTAATAATGTAAATTTTACTGGAACTATAAATAGAGAAAAAATGATCGATTATTATTCTTTATCGGATATTTTCTTCTTTCCTTCCTTTCATGAAACCTTTGGCTTGGTTGTAATTGAAGCAGCTGGAAGTGGTTTACCTTTAGTGCTTAGAGATTTACCAGTTTACAAACAAATATTTTCTCCTAACTATTTATCTGGTAATTCAATAGAAGATTTTGTTGAGATAATCAAAAAACTTAATATTAACAAAGAGTTGTACGCTGAATACGAGAAAAAATCTTACCAATTATTTGAAAATTATAGTGATGAAAAGGCCTTTATAAAATTAAAAAATATCTATGAAGAAGGTATAAAACAAAAAATCCATACAGGAGGAAAAAATGTCCGAGGATAAAGGCAAAGAACATGAAAGCACACTTAGTAGAAAAAAAATAATCATTAATCTAATCGTAGTTTTAATTATTGGTTTGGTCATCAACATCGTGATCTCATTTTTTGCAGATTTCCAAGAAACCTTCGATACTCTTAAAACTGTCAATCTATTTTTTATTGTGAAGGTATTTATAGTTTTTTCTATGGCTTATTTGATCGATTTAATCAGATTGTACATAGTAACCTTAAGTTTTCACAAAAAAATAAAGTTTAAGGATGCCATTTATAACACTGTTTCATTCTATTTTATGTCAAATATCACCCCAATGGCCAGTGGTGGTCAACCGTATCAAATATACCATCTTACAAAATTAGGAATAGAATCCACTTTGGCTACAAATATAGTGTTGTCTAGGCTTGTAGAAAATTTACTGTTTTCTTCTGCCGTTATCTTAATTTTCATAAGAAGAGTAATGAGTATTTTAGGCAGAATAGGGACTGGAAAATATATACTTATTATTGGTATTATGGCCGCTTTAGGGTTCTCTGCTTTGTTAATTTTACTATTTTTAAACCCAAAATTGATATATAAGTTGTTTAATTTTTTACTAAAGATATTTCCATTAAAAAACAAATCGAAATTTGAACAAAGATTACAAAAATTAGAAAATTGGTTGGAAGAGCTAAAGTTAAGTATCAAAACGCTATGGATCGAAAAGGCACATATAGTCACAATAGACTTTATACTTGGAGGTTTCATCGTTTTTTTTCATTCTTTAGGTTTGCACATTACACTATCATCAATTACGTCAGGAAGTTACAGCATTCTTGAAGTATTCATACTTTTTATAATAATGAACTTTGTCGTCTATTACATACCTACCCCAGGGTCCTCAGGTGGGGTAGAAGCATTGTATGGTATCGTTCTTGCCAGTTTCATGCCTGGAAGATTCGTTTCTACTACTGTACTGTTGTGGAGATTTGCAACTTATTATTTACAAATAGCCTTTGAAGGGGTAATCTTACTTATGACAAGGACAAAAGAAAAAAGATTTTCAACTTAATTAATATACTCATTCCTCAAATCGATTAATCTTTTATCATCTTCCAAAGATTTCAACCTTATAGTTTTATTTTTTAAATTATGCATAGACTCTATTTTTCTTACGGTTGCACTCTTACTTCTCATCGTAAGTGTATGAGTGTAAGCAAAACCTTTTACAAATTTAACCCCTTTTAAAAGATCTCCATCGGTTATACCCGTAGCAGAAAATATTACATCTTCCCCACCAACTATTTCATCGGTATAAAAGATCTTTTCAAGGTCCCAACCTTTTTCCTTGATCGATTGTTCTTCAATTCTATCTCTTGTCCATAATTTCATTTGAATTTCTCCACCTAACGTTTTTAAAGCAGCAGCCGAAAGTATCCCTTCAAGAGTTCCTCCAATACCAATATAGATATCCACCCCACTATCGGGAACCGCGGTGGCTATGGCAGCTGTAATATCTCCATCACTTATTAATTTTATTCGTGAACCAGCTTCTTTAATCTCTTCTATAATTTCTTCATGCCTTTGTCTATTCAAAATAACAAAGGTTAATTCCGTTGGTGCAATTCCCAAAACCTCGCTCGCGATTTTTATATTCTCTTTAATAGGTTTTCTCAAATCCAATTTACCTTTTAATTCACGACCTACAGCAAGTTTCAAAGAATAAAAAGTCGGCAGTATTTTAATACCTCCCGACACGGTGGCGGCAACACAACTTATGGCATTTGGAAGACCGAAAGCAGCTAATTTCACACCGTCTATAGCATCAACAGCTAAATCCATTTCAGAAGTGTTATCTTGCCAACTACCCACTTTTTCACCAACGTACAACATATTTGAATTTTCTTTATCGTATTTACTCATTACTATATTCCCTTTAAAGTCTATGTAATCAAACATACCTCTCATAGCATCAATGGAACTATGCTTAATCATTTCCAGATTGCCACAACCCAAGTATAAACTACTCATCAAAGCCGATGCTTCTGTAACCCTTACAAAATCCATAGTCAACTCTGGATAAATCTTCTTTTCCATAAAAACCCCTCCTCACAAAATTTTGTTATTATCTTTAGGAATTTCAAAACTATAGATGGCGCCCTTCCCCCGCTCCCCACCCATAAGGATTAAGAAGTTTTCACTCTTTCGCCCTGCAACTTTATCTTTCTTTAGCGTTTCTATTATAATATTTTTATACTTTTTAAACAAATAATAAAATTGAAGAAAATTAAAGTTTAAACATCGTAATCAATTCTATTTCGAAATATTTCTTCCTAATCATTTATAAACGGATTATTTGAGTATTCATAAATCGAAACTTCATAAAAAATTATTTAACTGTGCTTATTTTCAAAAAAATATGGTAAAATTTTATTGGAGGTGATCTAATGGACCTAACAGAGTTAGAAAAAAGTTTAACTTTTCAAAAGAAAAGTGTATGGAGCAAAAGAAGCAAAGAAGATATCGATAGGTATACTTCACAGTACAAGGATTTTATCAACTTTTCTAAAACTGAAAGAAAGGCAGCTACATACTCAGTGGAGCTCCTTGAAAAAAACGGTTTCAAACCTCTTTCTCATTACGTGAACTTAGGAAAGATAGAGAAAGGGGATAAAGTTTACTTTGTAAACAGAGACAAAGCGGTATTTGCGTTCAAGTACAACAATCCTTTGAAGGATGGTATCAACATAGTAGGTGCCCACATAGATTCACCAAGGTTTGATTTGAAACCCGAGCCAATAGTGGAAGATGAGAATATTGCAATGGCAAAGACTCATTATTATGGTGGAGTGAAGAAGTATCACTGGTTCAACATACCGCTTGAATTACATGGCGTAGTAATAAAAAGCGATGGAAGTAAAATAGAGGTTTCCATAGGTCAAGACGAAAACGATCCCGTATTTGTGATATCAGATTTACTGCCACATCTCGATAGAGATTTGGCTAATAAAAAGGTTTCGGAAGCATTTGAAGCAGAAAAAATGAATTTGCTAATTGGTACTACTGCTATTTCCTACGATGAAACCGATAAGATTAAAAATCCAGTTAAGTTAAATATCTTGAAGATTTTGAACGATAAATATGGAATCGTAGAAGAAGACTTAGTTAGTGCTGAATTGGAAATCGTTCCTGCCCTTCCTGCTAGAGATGTAGGATTGGATAAAAGCCTTTTAGCTTCCTACGGACACGACGATAGAGTCTGTGCCTACACAGGATTGACCGCTTTAATCGATGCTCAGACCTCTGTAAAAAACCCGGCAGTTTTACTAGTCGACAAAGAAGAAATAGGTAGCGACGGAAATACAGGAGCAAAAAATCATTTCTGGATCTACGTTTTGAAGAAAATTGCCGCTTTAGCAAAAGAAGAAGAACTACTTCAAAACATAGAAGAAATACTTACAAATTCCACTCTGCTTTCAGCCGATGTATCAGCTGCTGTAGATCCAAACTACAAAGAAGCTCACGATCTATCCAACGCTCCAAAACTTGGTTATGGTATAACTCTTATGAAATACACAGGTTCAGGAGGCAAAGGAAGAACAAACGATGCAAATGCTGAATTAGTAGGAAAAGTTAGAAACCTTTTCAACAAAGAAGGCATATCTTGGCAAATAGGAGAACTGGGAAAGGTAGACAGAGGCGGAGGAGGAACCATAGCCCTTTTCTTTTCTGAAAAAGGTTTAGACGTTTTGGATGCCGGCGTGCCGCTTTTGGGGATGCACTCTCCGTATGAAGTGGCATCAAAAGCGGATATATACGAAACTTATTTGGCATATAAAACTTTTTACGAAAAGTTTGGAAAATGAGAATTTTTGTAGGAAACTCAGCTAATGCAATGGAATTTTTTGATTTTGATTTAATATTATCCACCTCAGGTTGGTCTTTAAACGACCAATCTGAGGTTATTGCTATCAATAACAAAGAGTATGTAGAATGTTATATAAACAGGAACAAAACATACTTAAACAAGGATAATAGGTTCATCACAGAAAAAGATGTTTTATTATCTTTTGGGTTTACCAACGATGCTCTAAATTTTGAATTTTATTTCTTGAATCTTTTGTATCAAGTGGATTTAATCGTTCTATCTTTGAACTTCTCTGAAAATTTAGAAAGAAAAGTACTCCTGCATATTCAGTCTAATTTGAGAATTGTAAAAATACCGGCGATAATTATCAACACGTCGAAAAACGAATCTACGGTGTCCTACATCGTTCCCAATTACAAAAACGAATTCGTGATCAAAAACGCTATTTATTTCACACTTGATTTTAAAAAGAGTAAAAATTATATGTACTCTTTTGGAAAGTATTTATCGGATTTGAAAGAAACAATTCACACCTATGATGTCAAGGTGTTGAGGTAAAAAATGAGATCACAACATCTGTTCTTAAAGTTACGTTATAATTTTCTTAAAAAAGAATTATTTGAGTCTTTAAAAATGATTGAAGAACCCAAAAGTTATAATAAGAACAGCTTAGGTATATACGTAATAAAAAAATTGAAACCAAAAAGCATAATAAAACAGCTTGCTGAAGGTATTAACCAAGGTTTTTATATCTTTTTTTTCTCCTCTAACAAAAACATCCACTACCGCAAATTACACTTGATTTCTGAAATTGTCAATATTTATGGAATTCATTTGATTCTATTTCTAAAAAACGATATTCTCAAACTTTTCAACAATCAAGTTATCTTCATAAACCAGGAAAGAAGTTTAACTCATAGATTATTCTCAATAAACTCTTATAAAATCTCTTTTATCCTTCCAGAAGAAATGATAAATCCCGCTGTTATAACAACTTTGAAGATTCAAGAAGTTGACTTAGTATTCAGCAAAAGTTCTGTGGCTGGCAACAATCAAGACTTAGCTAATAATTTGCTTGCATATGTTCTAACAGATCAAAAAATATTTTCCCCTTCTATTCTAGAGGAAGAAAGAACCTCATTGAAAGAAAGGGAAAAAGTTTGGCTCAATTTAAGTTATTTAAAGGCTATCAAAGATAATTATTTAGAAAAAAATTACAACGATTTGCAAAGGATAAAAACAAAAATAGACCTAATTCAAAGATAATTAAAAAGCCATTTACTTTCTCTTTGACATATTGACCCTCAAAAGATTCTTCTCAATTCTTGTTTGTAATTTTATTTTTTTAAATTGATCTTCCGTTGCTTTAATCTGTTCTTGGGCACTTTCCATAGCTTTCCTTGCGGCTTCAACATCTATATCTTCCGATCTTTCAGCAGCGGTGGTAACAATGGTCATTTCCTCCCCCGTCATCTCCAAAATACCACCATGGATGGCGAAACTCTCAACTGAGTTATCTGCTTTTTTTATTGATACGGGGGCGATTCTCAAAGAAGTCACTATTGGCAACCTTTGAGTTAAGGTTCCCATAGACCCCTCTTTTGTTTTAAATTCTACATACTGAACGTCTTCTTCATACTTTACCCCTTCTGGGGTAACAACTTTGAATTTAAATATTTATACCACCTGCCTTACAAACACTTCATTCATTCATTTTTTTCGCTTTCTCTACGGCTTCTTCTATCGTACCCACCATGTAAAAGGCGCTTTCAGGTAAATCATCATGCTTCCCTTCAAGTATTTCTTTAAAGCCTTTGATAGTATCTTCTACATTAACATACTTACCCGAATAATTTGTAAACCTTTCTGCAACAAAGAAAGGCTGAGTTAAGAATCTTTGAATTCTTCTGGCTCTATTCACTATCTGTCTATCTTCTTCTGATAATTCTTCTATACCCAAAATCGCTATTATATCTTGTAAATCTTCATACCTTTGCAAAACTTCTTTGACTTCTCTTGCAACCGAGTAATGATCTTGGCCAACTACATTGGGATCCAACATCTTTGATGTGGAATCTAATGGATCAACTGCGGGATAAAGTCCCAATTCTGACTGTCTCCTTGAAAGGTTTATATTTGCGTCCAAATGGGCAAAAGTAGTGGCAGGTGCGGGATCCGTGAAATCGTCCGCAGGAACATAAATAGCCTGAACAGAGGTAATAGATCCATCTTTTGTGGATGTTATTCTCTCTTGCAACTGTCCCATATCCGATGCCAATGTTGGCTGGTATCCTACAGCAGAGGGCATTCTTCCTAATAAAGCCGACACCTCTGATCCTGCTTGTACAAACCTAAATATATTATCTATGAAAAGTAAGACGTCTTTTTTTTGCCTATCTCTAAAGTATTCTGAGATAGTTAACGCGGTTAGAGGAACTCTGAACCTCGCCCCAGGGGGTTCATTCATCTGACCAAACACCAACGCCGTGCTATCAATAACCCCTGTCTCTTGCATTTCCAGCCAAAGGTCGTTACCTTCCCTGGTTCTTTCACCTACACCTGCAAATACAGAGATCCCTTGGTGTTCTTTAGCTATATTTCTTATAAGTTCCATAACAAGAACGGTCTTACCTACTCCAGCTCCACCGAAGAATCCTATTTTCCCGCCTCTGGGGAATGGAGCCAAAAGATCTATACATTTAATACCCGTCTCTAAAATCTCAATCGATGTATCTTGTTCATTTAACGATGGAGGGTCCCTGTGGATTGGCCAGTATTCTTCCCCTTCAACCTCTCCTTTTTCATCGATAGGTTTCCCCAAAAGGTTGACCATCCTTCCCAACGTGGTATCTCCAACGGGAACTTTTATTGGCTCTAGCGTGTTGATAACCTCTTGACCTCTTCTTATACCATCGGTAGAATCCATCGCAACACATCTAGCTGTATCGTCTCCGATTAATTGCTCAACTTCAAGTATTAATTCTTCACCTGAGTACTCGTTTTTTACTTTTAGAGCATCGTAAACGTTAGGTAGCTGGCCTTCGGGAAATTTCACATCGACGACAGGTCCAATAACAGATATTATTTTACCCTTTTGATCTTGCATCGAATTACCTCCTATTGCATATTCGCCCCATTAACAATCTCTATCAATTCTTGGGTAATAGAGGCTTGTCTTTGCTTGTTGTATTCAAGGTTCAACTCTTCTATTAAATCATGCGCGTTATCTGTGGCGTTTTTCATTGCGTTCTGGCGAGCATGAAGTTCACTCAACTTGGTTTCAAATAAAAATAGATACATTTTAGAGAGAAGATACTGATATGCAGCATCTTCAAACACTTTCTCTTCCTCGGGTTCGTATTCGTATCTGGCATCTATTTCAAATTTATCTTTTGTTATTGGAAGTAGATCATAAGTTTTCGGTAACTGTATCAAGGCATTTTTTAACTCTCCATACACAACTTTCACCTTGCTAATGCCTTTATTTTCCATAATTTGAAAAATAATGTCCAGCAAATACTCCGCATGATCAACCTTTGGAATGTCGAATAAATTTATCTCTTTTTCCAAGACTGTTTCACTCTTTAAACCTGAATAGCCCTTTGCACCCAATGCAAAGTATCCTTTAAAATCTTCCAGCTTAGATTTCACCCTTAAAGCTTCTTTAACTAGATCAGATGGAAAAGAGCCAGCTAAACCCATGTCTGGGGTGATCACAAAGATTAAAGAACCTTCACTATTTTGAGTGTATAAGCTTTCTTCAACAAAGGGAACTTTTTTTAGAATTCTTTCTGCGTAATTAGAATAATCTTTTACACCTTTCCATTGCCTTTGTATTTTGTTGAGCCTTGCAGCAGCAACCATCTGCATAGCTCTTGTTATTTGCATAGTAGATTCTGTAGAGGCGATCCTTCTTTTAATGGCTCTTAAATTACCACGACTCATTTAAAATCACCCCAATCATCTAAACACATTCAAAAATTTTGAGATTGCTTCATTCAGCTCTTTCTTTATCTCATCTGCTATGTCTTTGCTCTCTCTTATCTTATTTAAGGTATCCCTATAATTTTCTTTAAGATAGGCTAAAAATTGTCTTTCAAAATCACTTATTCTATCTGTAGGGATTTGATCCAAATAACCTTCATTGGCAGCATGAATAACAGCAACTTGTTCTTCCATCTCCATTGGTGAATACTGTGGTTGCTTCATCAATTCAGTGAGCTTTTCTCCTTTTGTTAGCTGTTTCTTTGTTGCCTCATCAAGATCAGCAGCAAACTGAGTGAAGGATTCTAACTCTCTGTACTGTGCTAAGTCTAATTTTAAAGATCCAGCTACCCTTTTCATCGCCTTCGTCTGGGCATCTCCACCGACCCTTGAAACAGATAAACCTATGTTAACAGCAGGTCTTATCCCTGCGTTAAACAACCCTGTTTCTAAATAGATCTGGCCATCCGTTATTGAAATAACGTTGGTAGGAATATATGCAGAAATATCGTTCGCCTGTGTCTCGATTATTGGTAAAGCTGTCAAAGATCCATTTCCATAGTTTTCGTTCAACCTAGACGCCCTTTCCAACAATCTGGAATGCAAATAAAAAATATCTCCGGGATAAGCTTCCCTTCCTGGCGGCCTTCTAAGTAAAAGTGATATCTCCCTGTAAGCAGCGGCATGTTTGGTTAGATCATCATAAATTACCAACGCATCCTTACCATTAAACATAAAATATTCTCCAATTGCTGCACCAGCGTAAGGAGCTATATACTGTAAAGAGGCAGGATCTGAAGCATCTGCTGCCACTACTACAGTGTAGTCCATTGCACCATACTTCTCTAAATTATCGATAGTTCTTGCTAAACCTGATGACTTTTGCCCAATCGAAACATAAATACAAAAAACATTTTTCCCTTTCTGGTTTATAATTGTATCAGTAGCTATAGCGGTTTTACCAGTTTGTCTATCTCCGATTATAAGCTCTCTTTGACCTCTTCCTATAGGGATCAAGGCATCCAACACTTTCAACCCAGTTTGAAGAGGTGTATCAACGGGTTTTCTAGTTACAACACCCATTGCCTTTCTTTCAATTGGATAAAAATCATCGGTGTTTATTTCACCCTTTCCATCCAATGGCATACCTAAAGGATTAACAACTCTACCTAGCAACTTTTCACCAACGGGTACTTCTATTATTCTGTTGGTTCTTACTAATTTGTCTCCTTCTTTTATTCCTTTGTAATCTCCCAAGGTGATAATACCAACGTTATCTTCTTCTAGATTCATAGCTATACCGTAGATCTTTTCACCTTCAGATGTCTCTATTTCAACCAATTCGTTGGTCATAACATCCTTCAAACCGTAAGCCCTAACGATACCATCGCTTACCTGCATTACCCATCCTATTTCTTTTATCTCTCCACTTTCATAACTTTTAATACGTTCTTCTATTACTTTCGTTAACTCATCTGGATTAACTCTCAAATATTTCACCTCCACTAACTGGGGCATAGGCAGATTGAATGTCCTCTAAAAATCCTTTTACGGAGTAATCAAAAAACTTATCTCCAATGTACAACTGTAATCCACCTATAAGATCTTCATTGAATTGCGTTCTTAACTTTATTTTTCTTCCTGTTTTATTTTGAATAGCTTGTTTAACCTGATTTATAATCGTATTACTTACTTCATTAGGAAGCACAAGCCTCACTTCTACAACTTTTTCTCTCTCTAAACTCTCTTGATATAAAATATGAGACATAAAAGGAATCAAATTTTGACGTCTTTTATCCACTAAAACTTCCAAAAATTGAACAAAAACAGTATCATCAAATTCTGAGACATCTTTCATTCGTGAAACTATATGTTTTGGCGGAATCAACGGGCTATAAACCATGTCTCTAAGAGATTCGCTACTTTCGAGAGCTTTTTTTAACCTTTGAAACGCTTCTACATATTCATCTAATCTTGAAATTTCACCTTTCTCTTCCAAAGTACCCAAAAGGGCTTGGGCATACTTTGAAGCCAAAAAATAAGAAGCTTTCATCACAATTCCCCTTTGTCTTTCAAACTGTTTATAGCCCTTCTTATCAACTCTTCATTCTTCTTTTTATCGATCTGCTCCTTCAATATCATAGAAGAAATCGTAACAGCCAGAGAAACAATTCTCGATTGCAGTTCTCTTGCTGCACTTTCTTTAATCTCTTCAGCCTCTTTTTCTGCTTTGTCTAAAATAAGTTTCCTTTGCTCTTGAGCCTCTCCTTGAGCAGCCTTGATTATAGATTTAGCTTGCTCATCGGCTTCAGATAAAATTTCACGCCTTTTTTCATCTGCTTCAGATAGTTGTTTATCCAGCTCTTCTTTCTTTAATTGGGCTTCTAATCTTAATTTTTCAGCCTCATTCAAATTCTTCTCTACTTCTTTTTTTCTTTTATCTGTCATATCAAAATATGGTTTGTACAACAACCTGTACATAAGAAACATGAAAGCCAAAAAACCTACTAAATTAACTATGGAAGTTAAGTTAAAAGATATCATACAATCACCTCTTGGGGGAAAAACTAATAATTCTCAACAAAATAGATACTCATGGAAGAACAAACAACAAAATCAAGGCAACAACCAAAGAATAAAGGCCCGTTGACTCTGTAACCGCCATTGCCAATAACATCCTCGTTGTTAAATTCCCGCTCATCTCTGGTTGTCTTGCCATAGCGTCCATTGCATGAGCTCCAATGTTACCTTCTCCAACACCAGGACCTATAGCTCCTATTCCCATTGCAACTCCTGCTCCCAATAACTTTCCTAAATAATATAAACCCCATCCAATGGAACCACCTTCAGTAACTAAATTTTGAAGCATTGTAGCTAAATCCATCTTTTTCTCCTCCTTAAACTAGTTTTTTTGATTTGATAAGTTTTTTTATTCCAGCAATGATCCAATATACGCAATAGTTAACAAAGAAAAAACAAAAGCCTGAATTAGACCAATAAACCAACCAAAAAAACCCCACAAGAACACAGGTAAAACGAAATATTTCAACATATAACTAATAATCAACACCAATATCCCACCACCCATGACGTTGCCAAATAACCTCAAAGAATGAGAAATTGGTTTAGCTATTTCACTGATTATATTGATAGGAAACAACAATGGATTGGGTTCAAAGAAAGATTTAAGCCATTTAAGTACGCCTTTAGACCTTGCAGCAAAAAAGTGGCTAACCACTAGAACCATCAAGGCATACGTAAGATTTACATTTAAATCAGAGGTAGGTGTGTACCACGTATCCGTGAACAACTGCACATTCAATCCATTTTCAACTGGTACAACGTTTATTCCAGGCATCCCACCAAGAACGTTTGAAACACTTATATACAGAAAAAAACTCATAGCTATTACAAAAGTTTGTCTCCGATACTTAGGGTTGGGCACAGAATCTTCCACCATCTCCCAAAAATAGTCAAAAAAGGTTTCTACAGCAGCTTGTAACCTTCCAGGAATCCTCTCAAAATGTATACTCCGGGCAACTAAAATCAACAGAAACATAACAGCAAAAGACATTATCAACGTCATTGGGTTCAACTGACCAAAGAACCCACCATCACCAAAATAAACAATCCATCTATCCCCAACACCCTCTAAACTCATATCGAAAACAAAAAAGTTAATTACCCCCAAAACTATATAAGCGGCAAAAAGAAAGATGGTAAATTTCTTCAATCTATCGTTCGTCAAAAGAACACCTCCTCCAACTACCTACCAAAATTATTTATACGATAAAAATGGAACTATCTTCAAATTTATTAAACCGACAAAAGCCAACAAAAGGGCATAAGCTGAATTAAAGGCAGCGATTCCCAATATCACTCCATACAAAAGGTATCTCATAAAAAAACCAGGTAAGATCTTTTTAGGCTTTGAACCAACCGTAATTTTTTTAATCTCTTCTGCAAGCGAATAAAAACCTATAACTGCTCCAATTCCTCCCCATAACACCCAAAGAGCTTCTAAAGAAAAGAACAAAGAAAGAACTAAGGTTTCAACCAGAATTAACGTTATTGTTTTCATTTCTATCTCTTTCAGCTTTTTTTTCAGCTCTTTCATGTTTCTCTACCTCTTTCAAAAGCTCCCTTATACCCGAATACAATCCTGAAATTATCCCTAAAAACATCAACAAGACCATCCATATCTGCTGGTCGGTAAACCTGTATATTAAATATCCTATCAAAAGACCAACAAATATATTTGACAGAACTATTACAGCAAAATAAATGATCATATTCAAATAACCAAGTGAACGTAGATCGTGTTTTTTCACAATTAAGCCTCCAAAAAACAACCATAAACAATTATACTATTTATTTGCCAAAATTTCAATTATTTTTAAAATACCTTTGGGGGGTGCTGGGCAAACTCAACTTCTTTTTCTTTTTGGGTGGGTAATGGAGCAAAATTAACTCCTTTTTCCTTATGGGCGGGCTGCGGGGCGAAGGGGCGCTATAACAACAAGAGAAGAGACAACCAATTTGGTCGTCTCTCAATTTTTTAAAATATAAAACCTCGATATTTCTTTAAAAATATTAATTAGAAAATGTAAAACTCTCTCTTAACAACAATGGTTCACCATTCTTCTGTTCAATAGTTACAACCACTTCCCAATCTCCTACATCCAAAACTTCGTTAATTTCTACCGCTATTGAAGGATACGTAAACGCTTGTGTGACCATCTCTCCTTTAGCTGGTACCTTTAAAAACAAATCTATAAAAATTTGAAAGTTATCTTTGTTTATACTGATATTATTCAAAGAAAGATCGTACCCTCCAGTTTTTCTTTCACCTGCACTAATACAAACAACAAAAGGAATATTAACCCTACATAATAAAACTTTTTCATAATATTGCCTCTCCCCAATTTCGACGTTATCTATATTATCTTTAAAACTGACCTCAATCTTTTAATATTTATTTTCTTAAAACTTACAAAAATCTAGTACAGCTAATTTAGGAGAAAAATAGGCTTTTTTCTTTAATAATATCATTATATCACCTACAATCCAACACGAAAGTTTTACATTTTCATTGTTTTTTTATTGTAATTTTTAATGAAGCTTGAATTATTCGTTTTACTTGGTTTTATACTTTTTTCTTTTAAAAATCAACTCATAAACGATATTTTATAAAATTCGTGGAAGAAAACCATTGAGTCTTTAGCTTAATGGATGAATTCCACCATTGTCCTTTTCAAAATATTAATCCTTACGAGCTTGAATCAAAAAAATGTTGTTAATTATATGTATGTATGGTACAATTGTATTATATCATAGAGTTTTCGAATTAAGGTGATTGAATATGTTAAAAACATACAAGTTTCGTATATATCCATCAAACGAACAAATAGAGAAACTTAATCAGCATTTTGGACATACTCGATTTGTATACAATCTTTTTCTAGAATTCTCCAGTAATGCATACAAGAATACCAAAACATCAACTAACTATTATATGTGGGCTAAAGTGCTTACAGCTCTTAAAAAAACTGAGAAGTATCAATGGCTAAACGATGCCAATTCTCAATCTCTACAACAGTCCATAAAGAACTTAGAAACTGGATTCAAACGTTTCTTCAAGAAACAAGCTAAGCATCCTAAATTTAAAAAGAAATCTAGTAGACAATCTTTTAGAGTTCCACAACATATACAACTGTACGAAAATGAGAGTAATGGTAAATACGGAATTCTTTTCGTACCAAAGTTTAAAGAAGGTATCAAAGTAAGAGTACATAGAAAAATAGATCCAAATGCAAAGATAAAAAATTGTACTTTCATTAAAACTTCAACAGGTAAGTATTTTGTATCTATAACATTTGAAGTCGAAGGTTCTTACCCCGAAAGATATATAGACTATGAGAACTCAATTGGTATGGATATGGGATTGAAAGATTCTGTTGTATTATCCGATGGAACAAAGTATCCAGCTCCTAAAGTTTTGTCTAAGTACGAAAGGAAATTAAAACACGCATATAAAAAGTTTTCAAGCAAAGAACAAGGTTCTAAGAATTGGGACAAAGCAAAATTAGAAGTTGCTAGAATACATGAGAAAATAAAAAATACACGAGAGGATTTTCTGCATAAACTAACAAAAGAAATCAGTGAGAACCAAGCTGATTTCTTCATTGTAGAAACTCTCAATATAAGAGGTATGTTAAAGAATCATCACTTAGCTAAAAGTATCTCAGATTCAGGATGGTATCAATTCAAAACGTTCCTAAAATACAAAGCAGAGAGACTAGGTAAGAAAGTAATTGAGATAGGAATGTTCGAACCTTCGTCTAAGGTTTGTAGTGTATGTGGGTATAAGAACGAAGGTTTAAAACTTTCTGATAGAGAATGGATATGTCCTGAATGTGGAACTAAACATGATAGAGATATAAACGCTGCCGTTAATATTAGGCAGTTTGGATTAAAACAGCGAGTCACTGTATAAACTGACTCTACCCCAGGAACTGGGGGAAGTAAAGCCTTTGGAGACTGTGTAAGACGGGCATCCTTAGATCCCTTCTAGGGTGTTTTTCCGCAATGGTTGATGAATTAGGAAGCTATTGAATCTTTAGCTCAATGGTAGTTCACAGTATAATATCAATGAAAACAACCAAAGGAGTTGTGGATATGCCTAAAAAGCTTTTGAAGAACGCGTATGTTTTGATAAGTGCGGATGACGATGTAGAAAAATTTGATATATTAATAGACGGTGATGAGATCGAAGATTTACTTGCACCAGGTGATTCAAACGAGGTGGATTTGGGAGATGTGGACGAGTACGATCTAACTGGTAAGTTGATCGTCCCTGGATTTATTAACACCCACAGCCATTCAGTAATGTCTTATTTTAGAGGTATTGCCGATGATTTATCACTTAACGATTGGTTGTTCAAAGAGATGCTGCCGAGAGAGGACTTTTTGGAAAGTGAAATGTCTTACTATGGTGCTTTAGTTTCTATGTTAGAGATGATTTCCAACGGAATAACAACTTTTGTTGATATGTATATGTTTACGGATGAGATAGCCAAGGCTGCATACGATTTAGGGATTCGTGCATATATCTCAAGAGGGCTTTCTTTTGATACAGACGAGGGTTGGAATAGAAGGATAAAAGAAAATATCGAAACGTATGAAAAATACAATGGATTGGATAATAGAATTTATATAGGCTTTGGACCTCATGCCCCATACACTGTTCCAATGGATAAATTGAAAGAAGTAGCGAAAATTGCAAAAAAGTATAACACTCACATTCAAATTCATCTGTTAGAATCTGCAAATGAAAGAAAGCAGTACAATCTTTTAGATGTTGAGAATACAGGTTTATTCGATCTTCCCACGATTGCGGCGCACTGTGTACATGTGGATGAAAAAGATATAGAGGTTCTTTCGAGAAACGAAGTGAATGTAGCTTATAACCCGATTAGTAATATGAAGTTGGGCAATGGGATAGCTCCCATAGTGGATATGCTCGATAAGAATATAAACATAACCTTTGGTACGGATGGTTGTGCTAGCAACAACTCTTTGAATTTTTTCAACGAGATGAAGTTTGGAGGCATATTGCAGAAATACAAGTACGGTCCTGATAGATTTTCAGTAGAACAGATTTTAAGGATGAGCTGGGAGAACGGAGGTTTTGCCTTAGAAACAAATATCGGAAGGTTAGAACCTGAGTTCAAAGCGGATTTGGTTATTTTAGATATGGATTCCTTTGAGTTTTTACCTAATGATTTATCAAGGTTAAAGTCTCATATCGTTTATTCTGCAAATCCTAAGAACGTTTTCGCAACGATGGTAGCTGGCAAATTCTTATACTACAATGGAGAATTTTTAACTTTAAAAGAAGAAAAGGAGCAAATTTATGAGAAATTCCACAATTTTTACCAAAGAATCGAAGATAAGTATAATAATAGCGATCATTCTGATAGCCATAACGACGATAGGGATATCTAAACCCATCGATGATTACATAGAGTTTTCTCCTACAGGCTATGAGGAGATAAGTAGGATAGTCACCAGAAATGGGACGATAATAAACACAACGGTCCCAGATACTGGCGAACATTTGGAGATGAACTTCAAAAAGAATGGAGGTTTGTACGAAGTTCACATTGTTCATTTCGAGAATCCATTCGCTTTGTTGAATTTTTGGTATACCTTTGTTAGTGATTATTCTGATGGCTTAGCCGCTGCTTTTTCGGCTATTCCTTTTATATATGGCGAGTACAACGATGAGTATATGAAGATGCAAATCAGTGCATGGTATAGGGGAGTAAACAACTTATTTTTTGTCATTTATGGTCCAAAAAGAAGCGTTATAAACGACTTGAAACTTCAATTGAATAGATGGTGATGTAGTTGGATTTGTATAATAGGTTGAGTGAGTATTTTAAGAATAGATACGGTGAAAGGGTGCAAAGGTTACCAATCAATGCAGGATTTACTTGCCCAAATAAAACAGGCGAGAGAGGTAAGGGTGGATGTATTTATTGTGATCTAACGGGGAGCGGTTTTGCAGCCTTTAAACCCAAGGTGAGTATTAAAGAACAGGTTAAAGACATGATTAATAGATACGAGAAAAAAGCTAATAAATTCCTAGCTTACTTTCAAGCAAACACCAATACCTACGCCCCTGTTGATGAGTTGAAAGAAAAGTATAATAGTAGTTTGATAGACGATAGAATAGTAGGTTTGGATGTATCGACCCGTCCTGATTGTGTTCCAGATAATGTGATAGCGCTTTTAAAAACTTTCAAAGATAAAGTTGATGTTTACATTGAACTTGGTGTTGAGAGCACTAACCCCAATACGTTAAAGTATATGAACAGAGGGCATTCTTTGGCAGAGGTTATAGATTCTGTTACCAGGTTAAAGAAAGCTGGATTAGAGGTTATTCTGCATTATATAATAGATTTTCCTTGTGATACATTAGAAGATGTGAAAGAGATGGCTAAAGTTAGTTCAGCGTTGAAGGTTGACGGTGTAAAATTGCATTCTTTGTATATCGTTGAAAATACAAAGCTTGCGGATTTGTATAAAAGTGGGGAGTTTGTGCCTTTGACGTTGGATGATTTTGTAGAAAGGGCGATTACTTTCTTGGAATATTTGGATCCAAAGATTGTGATTCATAGGCTCGTTGCCGATCCTCCAAAAATTGGCACGTTACATGGAAATTGGGGAATTTCTAAAATAAAGATTTTAAACTTAATTGAAGATACGATGAGAGAAAGGGATTCCTATCAGGGAAAATTTTTTAATTATTTGAATAATTGAAGTAGGACGGTTGATCGCGAGTAGGCATACTTGGGCCTATTTTGAGGAAAGTCCGGACTCTAAGGGCAAGATACTGGTTAACAACCAGAGGGAGTGATCCCTGAATAGGGCCATAGAAAAGAAAACCGCCGAAAGGCAAGGGTGGAACGGTGAGGTAAGAGCTCACCAGTGTCAGAGCGATCTGGCAGCTTGGTAACCTCTATCTTGAGCAAGGTCAAACAAGAAGGCCAGAGGTTGCCCGCCGAGAGACTTTAGTGTCCGCCTTCTGGGTAGACCGCGTAGATTAATGGTCAACTTTACAGAATCCGGCTTATAGTCCTACTGATATATTTAACAATGACGCCCTTGCTGGGCGTCATTTTTTAAGTTATTCTTCTTTTGGGAGTAATTGGAGTATAGATAATTCCGAAGCGTCACCTTTTCTATAACCGATTTTTAATATTCTTGTGTAACCACCGTTTCTATTTTCGTATCGGGGTGCGATCTCATGTACTATTTTGTAGACTAGTTTTCTGTCGTTGAAGTGTTTGTTTATGTCTCTATTTAAAGCTACTCTTCTTTCTGGGAGATCGGTTGAATTAGCTTCCTTTGCCTTGGTGATTATTCTTTCAACAAGGGGCCTTACGGCTTTTGCTTTCGCGGTAGTAGTAATTATGCTTTCAGATTCAAATACACTTCTTGCCAAATTGTTCAACAAAGCTTTTCTATGGGAAGCATATCTATTTAATTTTTTAGTTTTGACTCTATGCCTCATCGAAGGTGTTCCCCCTTTCTTCTTGGTATAATTTTTCGTAATCTATATCAAATTTCTCTTTTAGCTCATTTTTTATCTCATCTAAAGATTTTCTACCAAAGTTTTTGATTTTGAGAAGGTCGGCGGGTTTTCTTTTTAATAGCTCTCCAATGGTGTCTATTTTTTCTCTTTTTAAACAGTTTTTGGCTCTTTTCGTTAAATCCAAAGAATCAAGCTGCGTTTCCATTAAATCCTTTGGCAATCCAAAAATATTTTCTTCCTCTTCTTCCTCTTCCTCTTCTTTTTCAACCGAAACTTCCATTTGTTCTATAGCGCCGACTTGTCCTTCTCTTTCCCAAAGTCTGGAAATGAAGTCAAAATGTTCCATCAAAATTTTTGTTGCTTCTTTCAATGCTTCAGTGGGGGTGATGTTTTTTTTCGTCCAAATTTCAAGTATTAGTTTATCGTAGTCGGTTCTTCTTCCAACACGGATATTTTCGGTTAAATAGTTAACTTTAAGAACGGGGCTGAACACTCCATCTATGAATATGTATTCGATGTCACTTTGAAATGTCAATTCTTGGGCAGGGATGAAACCTTTTCCTGCTTGAGCGTACAGTTCAAAGTCTACTTCCATATCTTTGTTCACATGGGCTATGACGAAATCTGGGTTAGCAACCTCTAATTCTGCCGGAGTTTTTATGTCTCCACTTTTTATGACTTGGCCTGCTTTGTACTTCTTTCTTAAACTTAATAAAATTGGATAATCAATCTCATTAATTTTTTCAATGTCGTCGACCTTTAATTGAACCTTTTTCAAGTTTAAAGTTATTTCTATGATGTCTTCTTTTATACCCTCAACTGTGTCGTATTCATGTAATTTTCCTGGGATACGTAGCCCGGTTATAGCCAAAGATGGAATGGACGACAAAAGCACCCTCCTTAAAGCATTACCTAGAGTTATAGCGTACCCCTTTTCCAGAGGAAATAATTCGTATTTTGAGTAGTTATATTCATCTTGCTCTTCTTTTTGTACTATCCTAAATTTTTCTGGTTTAATTAATATCTCCATACTATCTCTGATCCTTATTAGGGAATCAGAGCACACCTCCTTTCCTGCCCTTATGAGCGAGGTGATATTTTGTGGTCCAAATAAATAATACTTTATTACTTAGAGTAAAGCTCTATGATGTTAGTCAAAGGTACAGGAACATCCATTTCATCAATCTTTGGTAGTCTTTGGAAAGTTCCTCTAAAATTTTCAATTTCAACGTTTAACCAATTGGGAATATTTCTATACCCTTCTTGCACTAGTTCTAATCCTTCGCGTACTTGTTGTATGTTACGGCTCTTTTCTTTGACTTCTATTACATCCCCTACTTTAACTCTGTAAGAAGGAATATTCACTTTTTTTCCATTAACTAATATATGTCCGTGAGTTACTATTTGCCTTGCGGTTCTTCTGTTTGGTGCGAACCCCATTTGATAAACTACTGAATCTAGCCTTCTTTCTAAGAGCTGCATCAAAACTTCTCCAGTTTCTCCACTTCTAGATCTTTCCGCTTCTTCAAAAGTGTTTCTGAATTGTCTTTCCATTAAGCCATACATTCTTTTTAAGGCTTGCTTAGACCTTAATTGCACAGCGTATTGAGTCAACTTTTGCTTTTGTCTTCCATGTTGCCCCGGAACATAATTCCTTTTTCTAAGGGCTGATTTCTCGGTGTAGCTTCTTTTCCCTTTTAAATAAAGGTTTATTCCTTCGCGTCGAGATAATTTTTCTAGTGGTCCTATGTACCTCGCCATTAATTCTTTCCCTCCTTAATTAGAATCTTTTCTTTTTTGGCCTACAACCGTTGTGAGGTATAGGGGTAACATCTTTTATACTTTCTACACTTAGACCAGCAGCTTGTAAAGCTCTAATCGCAGATTCTCTTCCTGAACCAGGTCCTTTAACATATACATCAACTCTTTTAACTCCCAGATTTATAGCTTCTTTTGCTACTTTATCTGAGGCCATTTGAGCTGAAAATGGAGTCCCTTTTTTGGCTCCTTTGAATCCAACATTTCCACCACTAGACCATATTATTGGCCTACCTTCAGTATCTGTTAATGTAACGATTGTGTTGTTGAAGGTTGAATGAATGTGTATTGCTGCTTTTTCAGGAGCAGCTTTCTTTTTTTTGGTTCTTTGCTTTGCTCCACCTTTTGCCATTTATTTAAAAGCCTCCTTAAAAATTTTGTTTATTGTGTTAGCGCCCCTTCGCCCCGCTCCCCACCCATAAGGTTAAATTAATTTTTATCCATTTACATAGCTTCCCACCCATGTGGAAGAGGGACCTGCGGTCCCTTAAACCCTACTACATACTTATAAGGATGATGTGAGGTTCCATTTTTGTTATCTCTTTTTGATCTTGGTTAGTCTTGGTCCCTTTCTGGTTCTTGCGTTGGAGTGGGTTTTCTGCCCTCTAACGGGTAACCCCGCTTTGTGCCTTTTCCCCCTGTAACTGCCGATGTCTATCAAACGCTTAATATTTTTGTTAATTTCTTGCCTTAGTTCACCTTCAACTTTATAATTTTCGTTAATGTGGTGACTTAGTTTTGAAATTTCATCGTCGGTTAGTTCTTTTGCTTTTTTGTTTGGGTCAATCTCTAAGGTATTTAATATATCAAGTGCTGTTTTTCTTCCTATTCCATAAATATATGTTAATCCTACAAATAATGCTTTATTATCTGGTACTTCCACACCTAAAATACGCGCCATCCTTTTATCCTCCTTATAAAGAAATTCATATTATCCTTGTCTTTGCTTATGCTTTGGATTTTTAGAACAGACAACCCAAACCTTTCCGCCTCTTTTTACTATTTTACAGTGCTCACATCGTTTTTTTACAGAAGCCCTCACCTTCATTATTTATTTCCTCCTTCTTGATTCTCATCATCTATATTAATCCATTTTTTCAATCTTTGTTGACTTTTTCCCTTTTAACAATTCTTCCTTTGTTTAAATCGTAAACGGAAACTTCCACAGTAACTCGGTCTCCGGGAAGTATTTTGATGAAATTTTTTCTCATTCGCCCAGAAATATGGGCTAATATTTCATGCCCATTATCTAATTTAACTTTAAAATTTGCATTAGGTAAAGCTTCAATGATGTATCCTTGCATAACAACGACGTCTTTTTTAGCCAATACAATCCCTCCTTTTTCAGGGATTTTTACTGTCATTAGAAACTGTAAAGTACGATTTAGCGCCCTACCCCCGCTCCCCACCCATGTGGAAGGGAGACCTGCGGTCCCTTAGACCCATTCGTTAAGGGGCAAGCCCCTTAAAAACCCCAAATTCGTGTATCATCATTTGCATACGTCATTTGCGAAGCAAATGAGGGTATGGAAATTATTCTAAAACAATTACAAAAAGACGTTTTGCACGAAGCAGCAAAAAACTTTTTGCATAAGGCTGCAAAACCATTTTGCACAAGACCGCAAAAGGGCTTCACCCTGTGACCCTTTTAAAAGTAGAACGTTTTTTGTGAGTTAATAGTTAGCATCGTTTTCTCGTAAGCTGCGCTTAGCCTTTATTAGCGCCCTTCCCCCGCTCCCCACCCATAAGGATAAAAGGCTTTTTATCCATTTGCAAACCGCAGCCCACCCACAAGGATAAAAGGGATAAAGTAAGGATTCTCCATGTTGACCACAAAAATAAACCCTTAAATTATAGTTGTGTTAGTATTTCCGGGCCATTTTCTGTCACGGCAATTGTGTGTTCAAAATGTGCTGCTTTTGATCTATCTCTGGTTACCGCTGTCCAACCGTCTTCTAAAATATCTACTTCATAGCTTCCCATAGATACCATTGGTTCTATTGCAAGGGTCATGTTTTTTCTTATTTTTGGACCCCTTCCTTGCCTTCCATAATTTGGAATTTGGGGATCTTCATGCAATTTTCTTCCTACCCCGTGACCTACGTATTCCCTTATTACAGAAAAACCTTTACTTTCAATGTAAGTTTGAACTTCGTAACCAATGTCACCAATGGTATTACCAACAACAGCTTTTTTTATACCCATGTACAAAGACTCTTTGGTCGCTTCAACCAATTCTTTTTCCCTTTCAGAAACTTGTCCAATTATGTAGGTTCTGGCTGAATCTGCTATGTATCCTTTGTAAGTTAAACCACAATCTACAGATACAATATCTCCATTTTTTAAAACTTTACTTCTCAATGGAAATCCATGGACAACTTCTTCATTTACAGAAAAGTTGATCGCATATTTGTAACCATTATAACCTTTGAAGGTGGGTATAGCATCTTCCTTTTCCATGTATTCTAAAACATATTTTTCAATACTTTCTCCGTTAACGCCTTCTTTTACTATTTCAGGAAGTAAAGCGTCAAGAAGACGGGCAAGCTTCTTTCCAGCCCGTCTCATCATTTCTATTTCTTGATCAGTCTTAATTATTATCATTGTTTGTTAAAACTCCTTAGTATATTAAACAATTCTTTTGTAACGTCTTCAACATTTTGGGCACCGTCTATTGTAATTATTTTGTTATTTTTTCTATAATATTCTATTACGGGCTCGGTATTTTTCTTATATACTTTGTATCTTTCTCTGACTACTTCTTCTTTGTCATCGTCTCTTTGAATTAATTTTGTACCACATACATCACATTTTTCGTCTTCTTTTGGTTGAAGGGTAATCAAATTATATACTTTTCCACAGTTTGGACAGACTCTTCTATTACTTATCCTTTTTACTATTTCTTCTTCGGAAACGTCAATTAGTACTGCCGCATCTATTTCTTTTTGTAACTCTTTTGTTGCTTGGTCTAAAAATTTTGCTTGGTCTAAAGTTCTGGGGTAACCGTCAAGAATAAAAGAATCTAATTCTTCCAATCTTTCTTTTACCAAACTGTTCATTATTTCATCCGAAACTAATTCTCCACGATCCATAATTGCTTTAGCCATTTTACCTAATTCTGTACCTTTGCTAACAGCATCCCTTAAAATATCTCCGGTGGATATGTGTACAATTTGAAACTCCTGGGCAACTTTTTTGGCTTGGGTTCCTTTACCTGCACCAGGGGGTCCGAAAAATAAAAGTCTCAAAGAAAATTCATCTCCTTCCTCGTAACCTTCCTTTTTTCATGAAGCCTTCATATTGTCTAACTATCATGTGTTGCTCCATCTGTTGGACAATATCTAAAGCAACTCCAACGGCTATTAGTGTGCTGGTACCACCTATCCAGATTTGCTGCATCCCTGAAGCGCCTCTGATAAAGTAGGGAACCAAGGCAATTACAACTAAAAAGATCGCTCCTATGAAAGTTACCCTGGTCATGACTGAAGTGATGTAATTAACAGTCGGTTTTCCTGGTCTTAAACCTGGTATGAACCCACCATAATTTTGTATGTTATTTGCTACGTCGTTTGGATCCATAACAACAGAACTGTAGAAGTATGTAAAAAAGAAAACCAACAAACCATACAACACAAGATAAAGTGGAGAACCTATGGCAAATAGTCTATCGTCTACGGTAGTGTTTGTTACCCCAGCAATCATACTGGGTAGGGTCATAATAGCGGAGGCAAAGATTATGGGAATTACCCCTCCACCATTTACCTTAATAGGTAAATATGTTGAGGAACCTCCATAAATTTTTGTACCGACTACTCTTTTTGCATATTGAATATTAATCCTTCTTTCAGATGTTTGAACCGCTACTACAGCTATTACTATAAATATAGCAACAGCGGCTAAGAGTATCCATTCTAATGGGGTTAAACCTATGAGAGCTTCGGCTGCATATGTAGGGTATCTGGATACTATACCAGCAAATATTAAAACAGATACCCCGTTTCCTATTCCTTTTTCGGTGATTAATTCACCTATCCATAGTAAAAACATCGTTCCTGCAGCTATAGAAACGGTTGCTAAAGTTACAAAGAGAACTGGTGATAGATTGGGGGATCTGTAATTGTTGGCAGCTATGGACATTAGTAATCCTTGTCCAAAAGCTAATACTAACGTTAACATCCTCGTGTAGTGAGCGAATTTTTTTCTCCCACTTTCACCTTCTCTCAACATCTCTTTCAAACTAGGTATTATAGAAGAGAGAAGTTGAAAAATGATCGAAGCCGTAATATAGGGTGTCACTGAGAGAACAAATATTGATAAATTGCTTAACGCCCCTCCAGCAAAGACATCAAAAAAACCTATGAATCCTCCAACCGCTCCTTGGGATGCTCCACTTAAAGCAGCTTGCCAGGCTTCTACATTTATTCCCGGAATGGGGATGTATATACCTATTCTAAACCCTATCAACGCTAAAAAGGTGAATATAACTCTATCCCTTAATTCAGGAATCCTAAAAACGTTTCTAAAGGCTTTGAACATGTTATTCAATCACCTCTATTTTCCCGCCAACAGCTTCAATTTTCTCTCTAGCGGTTTGAGAGAAAATGTTAGCTTTGACAACAAGAGGTTTTGATATTTCTCCTTTTCCTAATATTTTTACTCCATCGTTCAATTTTTTTATTACTTTCTTTTCTAGGAGTGCATCTGGAGTTACTTCTTCATTTTCCGAGAAATATTTTTCCAATGTTTCTACGTTTACAACAGAATATACCTTTTTGAATGGTTTATTAGAAAATCCAAATTTTGGAGTTCTTCTAATAATGTTTGTTTGTCCACCCTCAAAGACTTTGCCAATTTTACCTCTTCCTCTAGCCTTTTGACCTTTGTGTCCTTTTCCGGATGTTTTTCCTAATCCTGAACCTATTCCTCTTCCTAACCTTTTTTTTGGTTTTCTTGATCCTGGTGTAGGTTTTAGATCTTCTATTTTAAGTGGCATGTATATAGCCTCCTTATTTACGGTTTGTTTTTTTAAGATTCAATTTCTTCCCATTCAACTAAGTGATGTACAGTCCTTATCATTCCTCTAATTTGGGGATTGTCAGGTTTTATTACTACTTTATCTTTTCTAGTTAAATCTAAAGCATCGAGAGTAGCTAATTGTCTTTTATTCTTTCCTGCTCTTCCTCTTACTAACTTTATCTTTAGACTTGACATTACTTATACCCCCTTGTGAGCGCCAAAAAATACTTGTTTAACAGTTAAATCTCTCAACTTTGCAATTTCTTGAGGAGATCTCAACTTTTTTAATCCATTGTAAGTGGCTTTAGCTAAATTTAATACGTTCGTTGAACTAATGGATTTACTTAGAATATTATCTATTCCGGCTAATTCAACAACAGCTCTTACAGCTGAACTGGCTATAACACCGGTACCTGGGCCTGCTGGGAACAGTAATACAGTGGAAGCATCTTGTTCACCGATTATTTCGTAAGGAATAGTTCCGTTTTTAACGGGGACTTCTATCATATTGTTCTTTGCATTTTCAATTGATTTTCTTATGGCTTGTGGAACTTCTCGGGCATTCCCGATTCCTAATCCTACTTTTCCATTTCGATTACCTACTACCGAAACTGCACGAAACGAAATGGTTTTTCCACCTTTAGTTACTTTGCTGACCCTTCGAATTTCGATTACTCTTTCTTCTAATTCATTTGCAGCATCAGTAGCTTTTACTTTCTGATCGTTCGGCATAAATTACCAACACCTCCTAAAACTTTAAGCCCGTTTCTCTTGCTGCTTCAGCAAGAGCTTTTACTTTTCCATGGTATTTGTAACCGCTTCTATCAAAAACAATTTCTGTTATACCTTTTTCTTTTGCTTTTTCGGCTATGAGTTTCCCTACTTCTTTTGCAGCGTTTTCATCCCATGTTTTTTCTAATTTTTCTTTCAGTTGTTTTTGGGTTGTTGAAGCTGACACCAAAGTAACACCTTTAGTGTCGTCTATAATTTGAGCATATATGTGCTTTTGACTTTTAAAAACTGTCAATCTTGGTTTTTCTGGTGTTCCTCTAACGTTTTTTCTCACTCTTAAATGCCTTTTTTGTCTAAGGGCTTTTTTGTCTAATTGTTTTATCAATTTAAAAGGGACCTCCTTTGCGGAAATGTTTTAAACTTTCTTTCCTTCTTTTCTTAAAACACTTTCTCCAACATATTTTATACCTTTACCACTGTAAACGTTAACTTTTCTTAAGCTTCTTATCCTTGCAGCGACTTCTCCGACTTTGTATTTATCTATACCTTTAACGACTACTATTGTGGGTTGTGGAACTTCTATAGTTATTCCTTCAGGGACTGGAAATTCTACGGGGTTTGAATAACCAAGATTCAAGATTAAGTTTTTACCTTGAAGCTGAGCTCTGTATCCAATACCGGCAATTTCCAATTCTTTTTTGTATCCTTCAGTTACACCTTTAATCATGTTTCTCACATGAGAGGTGAACGTGCCTCTTAGCGCTTTTAATCGCTTCTCGTCTGAACTTCTTTTAACTACGCCTTCTTTTGTTTTAATCATTAATTCGTTGTTATCTCTGTCAACTTCCAAATATTCGGGTAAATTGAGACTTAATTCACCATTTTTACCTTTGATTTTTATTGTTTGTCCATCCACAGATAATTCTACACCATCAGGAATAATTGTTGGTTTATCAGCTATTCTCGATTGTGGCATCTAGGCACCTCCTCACCATACATAACAGATTACTTCTCCACCAACTTTTTTCTCTCTTGCTTCTTTATCGGTCATTACTCCTTGGGATGTTGAGAGTATAGCTATACCTAATCCACCCTTGACTTTTGGTATGTTACGGGTATTAACATACACTCTTCTTCCGCTTTTTGAAACCCTTATGATCCCTTCCATTATAGGTTTTTTATCTCTTCTTGTACCTTTGTACTTCAAATAGACTTTGAGTATTCCTTGTTTACCATCGTCTATGAATTTATAATCATTGATAAATCCTTCTTTTTTCATTATTTCTAAAATGTCTTTTTTTAAGTTTGAAGCGGGTATTTCAACACTTTCTTTGAACACCGAATTGGCGTTCCTTATTCTGGTTAGCATATCAGCTACCGGATCGCTCCACATTCGTTTTTCCCTCCTTACCAGCTAGCCTTCTTAACTCCAGGAAGTTTACCTTCCAGAGCTTGTTCTCTGAAACATATTCTGCATAAACCAAATTCTCTATAAACAGCTCTTGGTCTACCACATACTTTACATCGTGAGTATTCTCTTGTTTTATACTTCGGAGTTCTTTTAGATTTTTCTATAAGTGCCTTTTTTGCCATTACTCACACCCTCCATTTATTTTTTTTGTAACGGGAAACCAAAATATTCTAATAATTTCCTGGCTTCTTCATCAGTTTTAGCTGTGGTTACGATTGTTATATCCATGCCTTGAATTCTACTTATATCATCAGGCCTGATTTCAGGAAAAATTAGTTGTTCAGGAATTCCGAAGGTATAATTGCCTCTTCCATCGAAAGAGTCGGCGGGTAGCCCTCTAAAATCCCTCAATTTTGGGAGCACAACATGGTTTAATTTATACAAGAAATTATACATTTTCCATCCTCTCAAGGTAACTTTCACACCTATCGGCATACCCTCTCTAACCTTAAAATTGGCAACACTTTTCTTTGCCCTGGCTATTAAGGCTTTTTGTCCGACTATCTTCGTTAACTCTTGGGCATGTTTTTCAACAACTGCTCTGTTCCTGGAACCTTCTCCAACTCCCATATTAACAACTATCTTTACAAGTTTCGGCACTTGTAATTCGTTTTTGTAGTTAAATTCTTTCATCATTGAAGGTATTACTACTTCTTTGTACCTGTCTTTCAGAGGTATATACTGAACTTTCTCCATTGATAGTCCTCCTTTTTACTTCTTACCATACCTACTTGATTTTTACAAGTTTTCAAAATTTGAATGGATTAAGATTTTTCTACTATTTCACCACATTTTTTGCAATATCTTACTTTGCTTCCATCTTCAAGAAATTTAAATCCCACTCTGGTTTTTTGATTGCAGTTTGGACAGACTAACATAACGTTTGAAATATCAATAGGACTGGGTTGCTCAATAATTCCGCCTTCCCTCATCTTTTGAGTGGGCCTTTGATGCTTCTTGACGACGTTTACGTTATCCACAATGACTTTTTTGTCCTTTGGAATAACCCTCAAAACTTTGCTTCTCTTTCCTTTATCTTTTCCAGAGATCACTACTACTGTGTCGTCTCTCTTTATTTTATACATATTTTCACCTCACCAAACTTCTTTTGCTAACGATGCTATCTTCGCGTAGCCTTTTTCCCGTACTTCTCTGGCTACTGGACCAAAAACCCTCGTTCCTAAAGGTAACTTATTTTTATCAATCAGTACCGCAGCATTGTCATCAAATCTAATATAGGTTCCATCTTTCCTTCTTATCTCTTTTTTCGTTCTGACAATAACGGCTTGAACTACTTGACCTTTTTTCAAATCTGTGTGAGGTATGGCTTCCCTAACGGAGCAAACAACGGTGTCTCCGACGGTTCCTTTTGATTTATGAAACCCACCGAGTACTTTGATAACTCTTAATACTTTTGCTCCAGAGTTATCAGCAACTCTGATTTTACTCTCTAGTTGTACCATCAACCTCACCTCCAAAGGCTTCTTTTAATTCTTCTTCAACTGAGTCTGGTGTTTCAACTTCTTCCGATAAAATATTTTTTCTCACAATTCTTTTTAAAACAAAAGCCTTTGTTTTGGAAAGCTTCCTGGATTCTTCTATTTCAACAATATCTCCAATCTCACATTCGTTATTTTCATCATGTGCATGGTATCTTCTGGTTTTTCTGACAAATTTGTGGTATTTGGGATGTTTTGTAAGTCTATCTGTTTCAACTGTTATCGTTTTGTCCATCGCATTGCTTACAACTTTTCCAGTTATTATCTTTTTAGACATGAAATTTACCTCCTTATTCCGAGTTCCCTTTCTTTGAGGATGGTCTTTATTCGAGCTATATCTTTCTTAACTTGCTTGATACTTGAAGAATTTTTTAGTTGTCCAAGTTCGAGTTGAAACCTCAATTGAAATAATTTTTCCTTCAAATTGTTTAATTCTTGATTGAGCTCTTCGTCTGTTAATTCTCTCATCTCAGTTATTCTCATCAGAGCTCCCCTCCTATTTCATATCTTTGAACTATCTTAGTCCTTATCGGTAGCTTGGAGGCGGCATACTCTAAGGCCCTTTTGGCAGTTGCTTCATCGACTCCACCTATTTCAAACATCACTCTTCCTTTCTTTACAACCGCTACCCAACCTTCCACATCACCTTTACCTTTTCCTTGCCTTGTTCCAATTCCTTTAGAAGTTATTGGCTTATCGGGAAAAATGTTAATCCATATATTTCCCGTTCTTTTTAATGTCCTTACCATAGATAACCTACATGCTTCTATCTGTTGAGCGGTTATCCATGAGCTTTCCATCGCTTTTAATCCCCAGTCGCCGAAATGCACCAAACTAGCACCTTTTGTCATTCCCCTGACTGTTCCGCGTTGTTGTTTTCTGTATTTTACTCTTTTAGGCATCAACATTTAGGATTTCCTCCTTTTTACCATTTCTACGATCTTTAACTTGCTTAGCGCCCCTTCGCCCCGCTCCCCACCCATCAGGATGGAAGAAGGAGATCTTCACTACGTTCCCCACCTATAAGGATGGAAGAAGGAGATCTTCACTACGCTCTCTATCCATTTGGAAAGATTATTAAATCAGCGTATCACCATGATAGACCCAAACTTTTATCCCTATGGTACCATATTTAGTTTGAGAATGAACAACAGCGTAATCTATGTTTGATCTCAAGGTTTGAAGAGGCAATCTTCCCTCCATATACCATTCTGTTCTCGCTATTTCGGCACCACCGAGTCTACCAGAAACCATTATTTTCACACCTTTAGCTCCTCTTCTCATGGCGTTGGTTATAGCTCTTTTCATTGCAACTTTGTGCGAAACCCTTCTTTGCAGTTGACCGGATACATCTTCAGCTATGAGTTGAGCAACAACGTAAGGATTTTTTACTTCTTCAGCGTAGACCTTAATATTTTTATCCCCTACAATGTTTTTCAAATCATCTCTAATTTTTTTCATTTCTGCGCCTTTTCGTCCAATCAAAATTCCTAATCTGGCACCATAAATATCTATTCTTATTGACGAATCACTGGGTCTTTCAATTAATATCTCTGAAATTCCAGCAGCTTCGTAATTGGATTTTATATAATCTCTTATTTTTTCATCTTCATGCAAATAATCAGAATAATTCTTTTCGTTAAACCATACAGATTTCCAAGTTTTATTGTTTCCTAACCTGAAACCGTTTGGGTGCACTTTTGATCCCACTTATTTCACCTCACTTTATTTATCAGCACTTTTGTCTCTTAAGGTTATATAAATATGGCTCATTCTTTTTTGAAGAATATCTGCTCTTCCATGAGACCTTGGCCATAATCTTTTGAGTCTAGGACCTTCATTCACCATTATCTCAGAAACATAGAGATTTTCAGCGTTTAATCCAAAATTATTTTCAGCATTCGCAATTGCGGACATCAAAGTTTTATATAGTATACGTGCGGATTTTTTTGGACTAAAAGTGAGTATTTGAAGTGCTTCACTTATATCTTTATTCCTTATTGAGTTTGCCATAGATCTAGCTTTTCTAGGTGATATTCTTACATATTTTGTGACTGCTCTAGCTTCAACAATTGGTTCAGAGGCTTCTTTCTCTTTTCTCATTCTGTGATATACAGATCTTTTTACTTTTCTACCATCTTCTTGAACTCTGGAAACATTAGTATTAGTAGCCATGAACTACCCTCCTCAACCTTGCTTTTCTATCTTTCCTTTAACAGCTTTTTTGTCTGGATGTCCTCCAAACCTTCTGGTTGGAGAAAATTCTCCCAATCTGTGACCAATCATTTGTTCAGTTATATAAACCGGTATGTGTTTCATTCCGTTATGAACTGCTATTGTATGTCCAACCATTTCTGGCAGGATCATCGAGGCCCTTGACCAAGTTTTAATAACCTTTTTTTCACCCTTTTCGTTCATCTCTCTAATCTTTTTGATAAGACTTGGATGAACATAAGGACCTTTTTTTAAAGACCTTCCCACCTACTGCACCTCCTTGCTCTTCATTCTAGGTACCTTTAGAAACTCTAAAAGCTTGTTAATAGCGCCCCTTCGCCCCGCTGCCCACCCATAAGGAAAGGGTTTGCGGTTCCTTAAACTTCGCTCCCCACACATAAAGATAAAAATGCTTACTTTACTCTTCTTCTTACTATAAATTTATCGGATTGTTTTTTTCCTCTTCTTGTTTTATACCCTTTAGCAGGGGTTCCCCAAGGAGATTTAGGAATATGACCTTTGCTTCTTCCTTCTCCACCACCCATTGGATGATCTACTGGATTTTGTACCATACCTCTTACTTTGGGTCTTCTTCCTAACCATCTGATTTTTCCTGCTTTACCGTAAACTTCATTGGAGTGGTCTTCGTTCCCTACTACTCCGATGGTAGCCATACAACTTAAACGAACTCTTCTCAACTCACCAGAAGGCATTTTTAAAAGTGCATATTTGCCTTCTTTAGCCATTAACTGTGCATAAGTCCCTGCAGATTTTGCTATTTTTCCACCTCTACCAGGTTCAAATTCTATATTGTGCACAAGAGTTCCTAGAGGAATATTCTCCAAAGGTAAGCTGTTACCTACTTTGATTTCAGCTTTTGCACCACTCATTACAGTTTCTCCTACATGTAATCCCTTGGGAGATAATATATACCTTTTTTCTCCATCGGCGTATACCAATAGAGCTATCCTTGCACTTCTGTTAGGATCGTATTCTATTGAAGCAACTTTTGCAGGGATATTTATTTTGTCTCTTTTAAAGTCTATTATTCTGTACTTTCTTTTGTGCCCACCACCTCGATGCCTCATTGTAACTCGACCATAATGGTTCCTTCCACCTGTTTTTTTCAAGGGTTCGAGTAAACTTTTTTCGGGTTCGACTTTTGATAATTCAGAAAAATCAGATGTCGTCATATATCTTCGCGATGGTGTTACAGGTTTGTATTGTTTTAACGCCATTATTTATCCACCTCTCTTACAGACTGCCTTGCAATTCTCTGATTACGTATCCTTCTCCTAATTTAACTATCGCTTTTTTCCATCCTCTTGTATATCCTTCACTTCTTCCCAATCTTTTTGGTTTGGGTTTCATATTCATTACGTACACTTTCTCTACTTTGACTTTGAATATTGTCTCAATGGCTTCCTTTATTTCTGGCTTGGTAGCTTCTTTCATGACTTCAAATGTATATTTGCGTTCTTGCATGAGAGAATAGGTTTTTTCTGTTAAGATCGGCCTAGTAATTATATCATAAGCTTTTTGAAGTTCCATCAGCCGATCACCTCCTCGATTTTATTCACCATTTCCTTGGTAAGCACAATTTTCTCGTTATTTATTAAATCAAATACATTTAAACCGTCTACATTCTTTTTGTTTTGACCAGGGTTATCCGCTATAATTACTTTGACTTTTGGCAAATTTCTTGCAGATAGCTTAAAGTTTTCGTATTGTTCCTGGTGATAAGGAAATAAAAATAAGACCTTTGTATCTTCCATACCAAATTTAGCTAAAATATTTTTTACATCTTTCGTTCTCGGCTTTTCGAATTTAACTTCATCTAAAACAATTAAATTGTTTTCTCTATACCTGACACTCAACGCAGATTTTAAAGCTAGTCTTTTCATTTTTTTGTTGAGATCTTTGTGAAATTCCCTAGGTTTTGGTCCAAAAGTTACTCCACCGTGTCGGAAAAGAGGAGATCTAATTGATCCGGCTCTTGCCCTACCTGTATGCTTTTGAGGCCATGGTTTTCTGCCTCCTCCACTAACTTCACTTCTTGTCTTTGTCGAAGCTGTTCCTGCCCTTTTGTTCGTCAATTGCATATCAACGTATCTATATAGTACATCCATATTTGGGTCTATATTAAAGATTTCGTCTTTAATATCTAACGTGCCAACTTTTTCATTTTGAATATTGTATATATCTATCTGCGACATTTACTAATCAACCTCCCTACTTCGTTTTTGGGCGTTTTGCCTTTACGGCTTCTTTTATTGTTACCAGTCCGCCCCTCGCTCCTGGAACTCCACCTTTGACCGCTATTAGATTATTTTGTACATCAATGTAAACTATCTCTGAGTTTTGAATGGTTACTCTTTCATTTCCGTATTGACCTGGCATCTTTTTACCTTTGAATACTTTTGAAGGAAATGTTGCCATTCCTGTAGATCCTAAACCTCTATGAAATTTTGAACCGTGTGTGTCTTCACCACCTCTAAAATTCCATCTTTTCATAACTCCTGAGTATCCTCTTCCTTTTGAATTGCCTATTAAATCAATCTTTTCTCCTTCAGAAAAAATTGTTACATCAATTTTTTGACCGATTTCGTAATCATCTACGTTGTCTACTCTAAATTCCCTTAAATACCTTAAAGGTTGTACTTGTGCTTTTTTGAAATGACCCATCAATGGCTTGTTTGCTTTTCTTTCTGGTATCTCTTCAAAACCTATCTGTATAGCGTTGTAACCATCTGTTTCTACAGTTTTCTTTTGAACTACCACACATGGTCCAGCTTTGATGACTGTCACCGGGATGGCTTTATCATCTTTAAAAACACGAGTCATTCCAACTTTTTTACCTAAAATACCTTTCATTTTTACACCTCCAGAGCCCGAATGATATCCGTCTTATTTTTTTAAAATTTACAATGACATCAAGCTTTTATGTCTACAGATACTCCCGCTGGAATATTAACTTTCAACAGTTTAGTAACCGTATCGGATGAAGCATTGTATATATATATCACTCTTTTATGAACAACCTTTTCAAATTGTTCCATTGAATATGAATATTTGTGCGGGGACCTTATAACTGAATACACGGTTCTCTTATTTGGCAGTGGAATTGGACCAGAAACTTTAGCTTCGGTATCTTTTACAGCATCGATGATTTTTTTTGAAGATTCGTCGAGTAATCTATGGTCGTATCCTTTCAGCCGTATTTTTATGTACTTATTACTGGCCATATTTTTTTAAAAGCCTCCTTTTAACTCATTAGTAAGGGGAGCTGAAGCTCCCCGTACAATTATACTTTCAGATTTATTATTCAATTATCTCTGTAACAACACCAGCACCGACTGTCCTTCCACCCTCTCTTATAGCAAATCTCATACCTTCTTCGAGAGCTACAGGATATATCAACTCTACTGTCATATTGATATTGTCGCCAGGCATTACCATCTCTGCACCACTGGAAAATTCTACAAGAGTCCCTGTAACGTCGGCTGTCCTAATATAAAATTGAGGTCTGTAACCTTTAGTGAAAGGTGTGTGTCTTCCTCCCTCTTCCTTTTTCAATACGTACACCTCAGCCTTGAATTTTTTATGTGGGGTGATTGAACCTGGAGCAGCAAGAACCTGACCTCTTTTTACTTCATCTTTTTCTATACCTCTTAAGAGACATCCAACGTTATCTCCAGCTTCACCTTCATCCAATATCTTTCTAAACATCTCAACACCAGTTACAACAGTCTTTTTTGTTTCATAGCTCAAACCAATTATTTCAACTTGATCTCCAGTGTGAACGACTCCTCTTTCGATTCTTCCAGTGACAACCGTTCCCCTACCAGTAATACTGAAAATATCTTCTATAGGCATTAAGAAAGGTTTGTCAATTTCTCTTACTGGATCTGGGAAGTAAGAATCAACTGCATCCATAAGTTCATATATTTTTTGTGTCCAAGGACCATCCGGGTTATCTTCTTCCAACGCCTTTAGGGCTGAACCCCTTATCACAGGAACTTCATCTCCTGGAAATTCGTAGCTGCTTAGAAGATCTCTTACTTCCATTTCTACTAAGTCAATTAATTCTTCGTCGTCAACCATGTCAACTTTGTTAATGAATACAACTAAAGCTGGAACGTTAACCTGCCTAGCCAACAAAACATGTTCTCTCGTTTGTGGCATAACACCATCAGTTGCGGCTACAACTAAGATAGCTCCATCCATTTGAGCTGCTCCGGTTATCATATTTTTGATGTAGTCCGCATGACCTGGACAATCTATATGTGCGTAATGTCTTTTATCTGTTTGATATTCAACGTGTGAAACGTTGATGGTGATTCCTCTTGCTTTTTCCTCAGGAGCTTTATCTATCATGTCAAACGGTGTGAAATCTGCTCCACCTTTGTAAGATAAAGCCTTGGTAATAGCAGCGGTTAAAGTTGTTTTCCCGTGATCAATATGACCGATAGTCCCTACGTTCATGTGAGTCTTTGCCCTAACAAACTTCTCTTTAGCCATTGTTCTATCTCCTCCTTGTAAATTATTATTATAGTGTCTTCAGAAACTCTGAAAACTTTATTTAGCGCCCCTTTGCCGAACGTTACGGGGGTCCCCCGTAAAAACCCCAAATCAAGGTCAAAATCATTTAAAAACATTGTTTGCCCATTGCGGCAAACACTCCCCACCCATAAGGAAAGGGAGAGATAAAGTTATTCTCTACTTAAGAGTTTTTGAGTTACTTGCTCCGGAACTTCCTCGTAATGAGAAAATTGAATAGAACTTGTTGCCCTTCCTTGAGAAAGAGATCTCATTATGGTTGCATATCCAAATAATTCTGATAATGGAACCTGGGCGTGAACTACTCTGGTATTCGTCCCTCCAACGTTTTCAAAACTTTCTATTCTTCCTCTTCTTGAACTTAAATCCGCAATTATATCTCCCATATACTCTTCTGGAGTAGTAACGTCCACTTTCATGACTGGCTCTAATAAAACAGGCTTAGCTTTTTTTATGGCATCTTTAAAAGCCATAGATGCAGCTATTTTAAATGCCATTTCTGAAGAGTCAACTTCATGGTAGGAACCATCAAAAACTTCGACTCTAATAGCAACCATTGGATAACCTAGTAAGACTCCATCTTGCATACTTTCTTTTACGCCATTTTCTATGGCCGGTATATACTCTTTTGGTATAACTCCACCTACTATTTTATCGACAAATTCGAATTCTTTTTCACTATTCAAAGGCAGTGGTTCAACTCTAAGTTTAACATGTCCATACTGCCCTCGACCTCCCGTTTGCCTGATATATTTGCCTTCAGCTTCGGCTGGGAGTTTAATAGTTTCTTTGTATGCCACACGCGGTTGACCTACTTTGACGTTTACCTTATATTCTCTTTTAATTCTGTCAATTATGATTTCTAGGTGCAATTCTCCCATTCCAGATAATATGGTTTCTCCGGTATCGTGGTCGACGTAGCTTCTTAAGCTTGGGTCTTCTTCTGTCAAAGCATTTAGAGCTTTCCCCAATTTGGCTTCATCATCTTTGGTTTCAGGTTCTATCGAAACAGAAATAACAGGTTCTGGGAATTCAAGTTTTTCTAAAACCAAATTGCATTCTTTATCTGAGAGTGTATCACCAGTGGAAGTATCTTTTAAGCCGATCAATCCTACGATGTCTCCAGCCCTTATGTAATCAACTTCTTCCCTTTTGTCGGCATGAAGAAAAACAAGTCTAGATACCCTCTCTGTTTTATTTTTAGTTGTATTCACCACGTAGCTACCCTTATTTAAAGTACCAGAATAAACTCTAGCAAAAGTTAACTTACCAATAAAGGGATCTGCCATTATTTTAAAAGCCAATGCAAAAAAGTCTCCGTCTTCGAGTGGAAGAATGTCTTTTACGAACTCTCCCGTCGATCCATCAAAAGCCTTAACAGGAGGCATATCTAAAGGCGAAGGCAGATAATCAATAACTGCATCTAACAAAGGTTGAACTCCTTTGTTTTTAAACGCACTTCCACAAAGAACAGGTACTATTTTGCTTTGTATGGTTGATGTCCTTATGGCTTCTTTTAATTTATCTACAGGAATTTCTTCCTCTTCTATGTAAAGTTCCATTATATTTTCATCAACCTCAGCAACTGCAGCAATTAAGTCCTCTCTCTTAGATTCACAAAAATCTATCAAATTGGACGGAATACTCCTTTTCTCAATTATTTGACCATTTTCATCTGTCCAATAAAGTGCTTCCATAGTTAGTAAATCAACTACACCTTCAAAATCTGCCTCAGAACCTATTGGAACTTGCAAAGCTACGGGATTAGCCCCCAATTTATCTTTCATTGTTTGTATAGCGTTAAAAAAATTAGCTCCTATTTTATCCATTTTATTCATAAAGGCGATTCTCGGCACTCTATACCTATCAGCTTGACGCCACACTGTTTCAGATTGCGGTTCAACCCCAACTTGAGCGTCAAAAACAGCAATAGCTCCATCTAAAACACGTAATGATCTTTCTACCTCAACGGTAAAATCAACGTGGCCTGGTGTGTCAATTATATTTATTCTATGATCCTTCCAAAAAGCAGAAGTCGCTGCAGAGGTTATGGTAATTCCTCTTTCTTTTTCTTGCTCCATCCAATCTGTTTCGGTTGTGCCTTCATCAACATTTCCTAATTTGTGTTTTGTCCCCGTATAAAATAAAATTCTTTCGGTAGTAGTTGTTTTTCCTGCATCTATATGAGCAACTATTCCTATATTTCTTATTTTTTCTATGGGGTATAATCTTTCTTTCAAAACAATCCCTCCTACTAAGCTGCTAAACTACCATCTGAAATGTGCAAAAGCTCTGTTTGCTTCAGCCATCCTATGAACGTCTTCTTTCTTTTTCACAGAAGGTCCCGTATTGTTGTAGGCGTCTATCAGTTCTTGAGATAATTTACTAACCATATCTCTGCCTTTTTTTGATTGTGCAGAGGTAACTATCCATCTTATTGCTAAAGATGTGGCTCTGTTTTCCGGTACTTCAAAAGGTACTTGATATGTTGAACCCCCCACCCTTCTTGATCTTACTTCTACCACAGGTTTAACATTATCTATCGCTTTATGAAAAGCCTCTATTGGATTTTCTTTTGTAGCTTCAGCCAACCTCTCCAAAGCAGAATACACTATTTGTTGTGCTAAAGATTTTTTTCCATCATACATCAACCTGTTTATAAATTTGGAAAGTAAAATATCCCCATAAATAGGATCTGGAACTATGTTTCTTTTTTCAGCAGTTCTTCTTCTCATTCAGTAAAGAGCCTCCTTATTAAGCCTTGGGTTTTTTGGTACCGTATTTACTTCTACCTTGTTTTCTACCTTCAACACCGGCAGCATCCAAAGTCCCTCTGATTATCTTATACCTAACACCAGGTAAGTCTTTTACCCTTCCACCTCTTACCAAAACGTTAGAGTGTTCTTGTAGGTTATGACCTTCTCCAGGTATATAACAAGTTACTTCGATTCCATTCGATAGCTTAACCCTTGCAATCTTCCTTAAAGCTGAATTAGGTTTTTTCGGGGTCATAGTTGAAACCCTTACACAAACACCTCGTTTTTGAGGGTTACCTCGTAATGCAGGAGATTTGGTCTTTTTCTTTACAGATGTTCTTCCGTACCTTATTAATTGATTAATCGTTGGCACTTAGATTTCTCTCATTTCAAGGGAAGCCATTAAATAAATGCCCTCAAAAATGAGAGTTCACCTCCTTCTGCTTTATTTTAATTTATATTAGTGTAATATATATTTTTCGTATATTTGAAAAAATAAGAAAACGCCAGTGGATATTTTACATTATTGGACCTTAATTAAAAATTAATTAAATATAACAATTTAAATAATTTACGGTTATTTATATTTGATTTTCAAACGATTGACCGTTTCCTCCGGAATTTTTTTGATAAAATCGTTTTCTTTTTTTACAAAATAAAATGAATTTTTTAGATACGGGTTGGTTGTACCGGTTAGCTGTTTCAAAATGTATAATTCATTCTTTGCTCTTGTTATGGCAACATAGAAGAGCCTTTCTTCTTCATCTAATTTTTGTTCTTTAATTGCAAGTCCGTTGGGAAAATCTCCTGGATTCACCGATATGAGAATAACTACTTTCCATTCCAATCCCTTAGCCCCATGAATCGTTGTGAGCGTTAACTTATTCTCATCTTTATCCCTACTCGCAGGTATTACTCCTATCTCTTCACTAAGCGTCAAATCTTCTATAAAAGCACTTACTGAATCATAACGACTGGCAATTTCACTGAATCTTTCAATATCCATGTTCCTTGATTTAGAATCTGCATAAGTTAAGAAAGAATATTCTTGGTAGAAATCTTTATAAATGGTATCTATCAACTCATCAGGACTACTTTCTTTATTATCGAAAAGTTTTGTTAATAACTCCAAGGGTGTTTTGAACTTATTTATTTCAGTTTCCTTCAATATATTTGAGATGTTATCGTTTTCTTCTCCTTGACCCCGCTCGGGGCTTTTCCCTATTCCAGTTTCAATCGCTTCATAGATCTTAGAGGCAGTTTTGTTACCAATTCCAGGAAATAATTTTAAAACCCTCATCCACGAAATCTTATCTAAAGGATTGTTTAATATCTTTAAAAAAGCCAATATATCTTTTATATGCGCTGTTTCGATGAATCTCAATCCTGATAGTATTCTGTAAGGAATACCTTTTGAATCCAATTTTTGTTGTAACACCATAGATAACGAATGTGATCTATATAGCACAGCGATATCTTTGTAATCTAAACCTTCTTTTAATTTATCTTCTATGATTTTGACTACGGCATCTGCTTGTTCTAAATCGTCAAAAGTTTCCACAACGAAAGGTTTTAAATAACTTTTTCTCTTAGGTTTTAGGACTTTAGGAACAGAATTAGAAGGTATTAGGTGATTAATCAAACCAACTATATCAGAGGTACTTCTATAATTACTTTGTATTTTGAAAACCTTCGTTCTGTCATCTTCAATAAAATCTTTTACGTTTTTAAATAAAGCTCCTCTGAATGAATATATGCTTTGAGAATCGTCTCCAACAACTATCAGATTCCCATGAACAGAGGATAAAGCTTCAACCAATTCTATTTGAATTTTGTTGGTATCTTGAAATTCGTCAACTAAAACATATTTAAATTGGCTTGAACACTTGTTTAGTACTTCTGGATGAGTTTTGAATAAAACTAAAGTATTTACTAACAGATCATCATAGTCCATCGCATTCATATCTTTTTTTAATTGAGCATACATACTCCATATTTGCTCAATGTCTCTTTCAAAATTCAACAAATATGGGGCTCTTTCAAGTATGGATTCTCTTAAAGACGTCAATGTGTTACATGAATAGCTGATAATTTTCATTATTACTTCTTCTTTTGGAAGTTTGTAATTATCACTGATTTCTTTTATGTACTCGCTTTTAGCCATTTTTAACAAATCTTTTGAATCTTCTTTGTCGAGAATGCTGTAATTATTTTTATAGTCTAAAAGCGTGGCGTACTTTCTAAGAATCGTATTACATACATGATGGAATGTACCAGCTAACATTTTATCCATGTTTCTGTTGGTTACATTTTTTACCCTTTCTATCATTTCCCTTGCTGCAGCTCGAGTAAATGTAACTAGCAAAATATTTTCAGGTTCAACTCCATTATTCAACAAATAAGCAATTTTATAGGTTATTACTCTAGTTTTACCAGAGCCAGGACCCGCAACTATTATCGATCTTCCTTCTGATTTTATGACAGCTTCTCTTTGTTCTTCATCCAACTCATTTTCGAATAAAGATGACGGGCTTCCGCCACTTAAGGAGGGGAATTTTTCCTTGACCCCGTTCGGTGTGTTTCCTTGAACTCCCTTCGGGGTGTTCTCCTCAACCTCGTTCGGGGTGTTTCCTTGAACCCCCTTCGGGGTGTTTTTTTCTCCCAAAAAGAGGAAATCATTCCCCTTGTTTTTCGCCATTTATTTCCACTCCCGTTATATGTCCTTCTTTTCTATCATATCGCTTATTTCTTTTAATTGCAAGCTTCTGGAGGGATGCCTTAACTTCCTTAAGGCTTTTACTTCAATCTGCCTTATCCTTTCTCTTGTTACGTTGAAGAAGTTTCCAACCTCTTCCAGTGTTTTCATTTTACCGTCAAGCAAGCCATATCTCATTTTTAACACCGTAGCTTCCTTGGGCCTTAAAGATTCCAAAACTTTTTCAATTTCTTCTTTAAGTATCATTCTCACCGCAATTTCCTCTGGTTGATCAGCTTCAGAGTCCTCTAAAAAATCACCTATATAAGCTTCTTCATCATCAGAACCACTTATTGGTGCATCAACGGAAATGATCTCTTTAGTTGCCAATAAAATTTCATCCATTTTTTCTAAAGGTTTATCCAGTAATTCTGCTAACTTTTCGGTAGAGGGGTATTCACCTGTTTCTTGGAGGTGTTTTCTAATAACTATGTTCATCCTGTTTATAGATTCAACCAAATGAACAGGTATTCTAATTGTTCTAGCTTGATCGGCTATAGCTCTGGTGATAGCTTGCCTAACCCACCAAGTAGCATAGGTTGAGAATTTAAAGCCTCTTTTCCAGTCAAATTTTTCTACGGCTCTAATTAAACCTATATTCCCCTCTTGAATCAAATCCAAAAAGGTTAATCCTCTTCCTGTGTATCTTTTGGCTATACTAATCACCAATCTTAGATTTGCCTTCACCAATTCGTCTTTGGCTTTTTTGTCGCCTTTCTTAGCTCTTATAGCAAGCTGCCTTTCCCTGGAGGGAGTTAAAAGTTTGATTCCCCCTATTTCTCTCAAATAAATCTTTATGGGTTCATTTACGGCAGAGTTGTCGAATATCTGAGATTCCCTTTCTTGAAAAAGCTCCTCTAACCCATCGTTAAAAAATTCTTCTTCCTCTTGGATTTGGTCCTCTTGGGAGGATTCTATAATTTCTATCCCTTCTGATTCGAGCTTTTCATGGATCTTATCTAAAAAGCTGCCGTCAATCACATCAGATAAGTTATGAGGTATGCATTCATCTATATCTCGATAAGTTATGGTATTGTTCTTCTCTTTAGCTATTTCAATAAGTTTTTCTAAACCTCTCTCAAGTTCTTCTATATAACATTCTTTGTCTCTTTTAACCCTTATTTTATCTTGATCAACGATCTCAATTTTTTCAATTTCTTCTATTAATTCTGAAAAATCCACCTTTTTCTCAAGCTTTTCCATAAAAAAATCTGCAGGGGACTCACCACTTTAATGGTGAGAGGAACGCAGAATCTTTCCTCCTTTTAAGATATTTGATATCCATAACCGTCATTTTTTTGTAGTAATGTAAGATATTTTGGATGTACATCACCAACACCATTTAATAAAAAGCTTGGCCTATGTCGTATTGCAATGCGTCCAATATGGATACCCATATTTTTTCCTTTTGGTATAACTGCCAACACTATATCGCCTGTTTTGTATCCCATATATGTTCGTTCTTTTGGACGATATTTTTTTGGGAATCCGTATTTATCTACAAAACACATTCTACGCATTCCATGACCCATTGCTTTGATCTCTAAAACTTGCATATCAGGTTCAATTTGAACGTTTTGACCACTTTCTCCAACACAAGCTGCATCTATCCAATGCTTTTTAGGATAGTTTTGTGTCTCACGATTGTACTTTGTTCGTCCTCCTGTTCCAACTTCAATAGGTAATTCTTCCTTACCTGCCGTGAGGCTGTTTCCTCGTAATTGATTGAATATATACCAACGTGTAGCATTGAGTGCTGCTGTATCTTTGAGTGGTCTCTTTGATTCTGATTTGATCTGTTTCAGCCTTTCTGGATTATTTGTTAAAAATTCTTCAATTGATTGATTACCTTTCTTCTGATTGCATTCGTGGCAAGCTAATGTAAGGTTACTTATCCTGTCACTTCCACCTTTAGATTTAGGTACGATATGTTCTATTTCTAACGGTACATTCTCTTTACCACAATATACACATTTCCTACCCCATTTCTCAAGAAGGTACTCTTTTATTTCGTATCCATACAACGTTCCTCGTTGATACTCTATTCCATTAATTTCTGGATCTTGTAGTTTTTGAGTATCAAAACGTACTAATTCCAATGAAATACCTGTAATTGGTGAAAAGCGTCGAATACGTTTAATCCATGTGAGTATATTTTCTACACGGCTTATAAGACTAGGTGGTAACCAACCTTTTGAACGTTTTCTGTTGTCAAACCTTGCTATACGATACCTTATCTTTCGGTTTCTTCGTGAACGTCTTACACCTCTACGAGTATCTAATGCTTTTTTGATACTTTGACCTCTGTGATGAATCTCAGCACCCCAAATTACTTTCTTACCGTTCTTAAAATCGCCTACTAAAGTAACTCCAGTGATCTTACTTCCAGGATCGATCTTAACCTGTATAGGTTGCGTGTCGCCGCCTTCACGATCTTTTAGAATAATTGTGAATGGATGGTATCGAAATACTGCTGCTTTACCTTTCTTCAATAACTCTCTTGCCCTAGCAGGATGACATGGCATAAGTGGTTGTTTGTTTTTATCTAATACAAAAACTCGTTGTACAGATTCCTTTTCCATGGAAGTTACCTTCCTCTCCCTTTCGGGTTAAAGTGAGCCTCGCCAATGTTATTCTGGCTTTTTACATTCAACACACTGGTTTCAACCCCGTATACCTGTTTAATGTTGAACGACAGGGCTTGGAACTGGCTCCAGCATTCCAAGGTGTCATGACCAGAATAACGTAGTTCTTCAAATTTGCCGTGAGGCTGTCTTCGAACTTAGGCTGGTCAACTCCGAGGCTTCAAGCCTCCGTCTTTAGACGGGGGTAGTTGACAGGGAACGTTATTAGATCGCTTAATAAACAAATAAAATTCTAATTTTAAAGTGTGTAGTTCACTATTCAATTGACTATTTTTAATTTTGAATAAAGTTGTATGATTTGAGACGTAATATTCGTCTTTTCCGAAAGATCTTTTGTTTCATGAAGTTTTTTCTTCAACTCTTCTATTTGTTCATTTATTTTTGTTCTCCTAATACTTTCTTTTAAAGAAGAAAGAATCCTCTCAGGATTAAAAAAATATTCAATCTTCCAAACCTCTACTATCAATTCACTTAGTTCTTTTGAAGAATTTTCAAGTAGAAACCCAATATCTGAACTTTGTGAGGTTAAAGTAAAAAATTCTTTGAGCAACTGACTAGAAAAATCTTCCTCGCTGAAATAATTTTTGAGTATCTCTCTATAGTGAGGATATTTAATCCATAGGTATAAATAAGATTTCGCAATATCGTATCTTATATCCTTTTCTACGTAAAGAGTATCTTTCGTTTGAGAATTAGACTCATTTGAAGCAGAGCTTACAGGTATTAGTGCAGAAGTTCTTTCTAGTATTTTTTGAATATACTCGGTACCTTTTCCCGTTTTTTTTGAAATATTTTCAATAAAACTTTGTAAATAACTTATTCTTCCAACATCTTCAAATTTTTTGTACCATCTTGACATCTCTTTTAAGTATTTCTCTAAAGCAAATTCATTACTTAAATCGTATTTTTCTGAATAATAATCAACGATGAACTCATGAAATTTGTAGGAGTTTTTTAATATTTCGGCGATGTATTTGTTATCGTGCTTCTTGGTTAGTTCGTCAGGATCTTTAGTAGGATACTTTGAAACTGCTATTTGGAAATCCTTAGCAAATAAAGCATCTATGGTGGATAAAGTGGCTTTTTGACCAGATTCATCCATATCGTACATTGTAACTACTTTGTTAGTTGCTTTCAGTAATTCAAGGGCATGATCTTTTGTAAAGGCAGAACCTAAAATTCCTACAACATTTTTGAAACCTAATTTGTACATGGAAATTACATCAAAGTACCCTTCGACCAATATTACAAAATCATTTTCTTTTATGAATTTTTTGTTTTTATAATACCTGTAAAGTATTTTAGACTTTTTAAAAAATTTATTCTCAGGAGTATTCAGATACTTAGGAGAATTCGTTTCTTCCTCTATTTGTCTACCAGCGAAGCCCACTAGTTCTCCAACATTGTTCCTGATTGGGATAATTAAACGATTATAAAAAAACTCTTTTTCTCCATTGATCAACAAACCAGTATTCTTTGCAATGTCTTTATCAAAAAGATTCTCTTCGATCACTTTTTGAATTTCTGAGCCCGTGGCAAACCCTAATTCAAATTCTTCTACTAACTCTCTAGTTATCTCTCTCTTTTTCAAATACTGCCAAACTTTATGATTAGAAGAGAGGTTGAGAAGATTATAGTTATAAAGTTTGGAAACTTCTTCATTAAAAATTATCTCCACAGGTTTTTCTTTTTGAGTTATATCTAATTCAATTCCCGCATAAGTAGCTATTTTTTTTAAGGCATCCAAAAAACTAATTTGTTCATACTTTTCCAAAAAAGTGATCACATCACCATGAGCTCCACATCCAAAGCAATGGAAGGTTTGGGTTTCAGGAAATATATAAAAAGATGGGGTATCTTCTGCATGAAAGGGGCATAAAGCTGTGTAATTTTTTCCCCTTTTAGAAAGAGACAAATAAGAATTGACGAAATCAACTATATCAACTTTATTTTTAATTTCGTCAATTACTTTTTTCAGACTATCATAATTTCTGCTCATAAACTTCACTATTCCTTAAAAATACGAAACAGATAAAACAGTACTCATCTTTTTGAAAATTGAGCTCTTTTTCTAGCTTTTCTCAAACCATATTTCTTTCTTTCTACTTCTCTTGGATCTCTAGTTAAGAGACCTTCTTTCTTCAAAATAGGTCTGAAGGATTCATCGTAGGAAAGTAAAGCCCTGGCAATTCCAAGTCTAATGGCACCAGCTTGGCCACTCAATCCTCCACCATTAACCCTTATAACTAAATCAAATTGTCCATTTGTAGATGTGACGGTGAGTGGTTTTAAAGCTTCTATTTCCCATACCTCGTTGCCTCTTAAATATTCTACCAAACTTTTGTATTCTTTTCCATTTATTTTTATCTTACCGTTGCCTGGCCTTAAATGTACCCTTGCCACGGCTGTTTTTCTTCTCCCGGTACCGTAATATTCGATAAGTTCTGCCATTCGAATACCTCCTGATTAAATATTTTCTATTTTTATCTCTTTTGGATTCTGAGCTTGGTGTGGATGATCAGGACCAACATATACCTTTAGTTTCTTCATCATATGCTTGGCTAAAATAGTTTTGGGCATCATACCTTTTACAGCTAGCTGAATTATCCTTTCAGGGTGCTTACTTTGCATCTGTTCAAAAGAAATTTCCTTGAGCCCTCCAGGATAACCACTGTATCTTCTGTATATTTTGTTTTCTTTTTTGTCCTTCGAAAGTTTTATTTTTTCCGCATTCACTACAACAACAAAATCCCCACTATCTATATATGGTGTATAGGTCGGTTTGTGTTTCCCCTGTAGTATTTTTGCAATCCTCGATGCCAGTCTTCCTAGTGTGTAGTCTTTTGCATCGATCAAGAACCATTCTCTTTTTATATCTTCTTTCTTAGCGGTATATGAAGGCTGCACTAATTTAGAATTCATTTCAAAAACCTCCTCATTCTTCTGATTTTGTTTGAGCGAAACTTGTTATTTTAGTTTTTTTCAATAAAAAATGCGAAATAGACGAATCCACAAAAAACTTAATGAAATTAAACAATAGAACTAGTAAAAAAAACAATTGCAAACTTATGCCTATGTTGCTAACGAATTGTGATGTTGGTTGATTAGTATAAACTGGTATCGCTACAAAATAATTCAACCCGTACGCTACAACCCCCGTCAGTAAAGAAGAAATTACGTAATTAATCCAGTTGTTCAACTTAACAAAATTTTTTAATACATACAAAGTGGTTATAAAGGCGGTTCCAGCAATAAAATTCATCAATATGCCAATTAAGCCACCATCACCGGCTCTGAAAATAAATAAAAAGCTTTTTATTACAAGAGTGAAGAAACCCGGGAAAAACCCATAGCCCATTGTAACCAAAATAATCAAACTGTCACTGGGGTCAAATTTTAAAAACGGCAATAAAGGTATTATTGGAAATTCTATAAAAGTCAAAAGAAATGAGAGTGCCCCAAAAATCCCGACAATTGCTACCCTTCTACCATGCATAAACGAATCAGTCCTTTAGGGCATAAACATCTACGAACTTCCTGTTGTTTTTAGTTTTGAACTTAACGACACCGTCAGTTTTAGCAAATATTGTGAAGTCTCTTCCTATTCCAACGTTTTCCCCAGGATGAATCTTAGTGCCTCTTTGTCTAACAATTATGGTACCGGCCCTAATTTTTTTACCGTCAGAAGCCTTCACACCAAGATACTTGGGGTTGCTATCTTTTTTATTTACATCAGAACTTTTTTTGGCAAAAAGTTGTAAATCTATTTTCATAATCTTATCTAACCTCCACTTTGAGATTTCTTGGGTAATCTTTAGATATGGCAACCAAACTTTTTAGCAAGTAATCTAATAACAAATTGGAGAGGTGAGTTTCTTGCTTGAGCGTAATCTTTAAATAACCCTCTCTTTTCTCGATATGACCTAAACTTTCATTTTTTAGAATTTCAGCAACAAATTGAGTTAATACACTGACAGCACTACAAACTATATCGTTACCAAAAGAAGAAAATTCGGCATGTCCAAATATTTCTACACTGGGTTTTTCGGAATTGTTATAAATTGCCGTAATCATTGGCGTTATCCTTCAATTTCTTTTATTTTTAGAGCAGTATACTCCTGTCTATGACCTTTTTCTCTTCTGTAATTTTTTCTTCCTTCAAATTTGATTATTTTTACCTTCCTATCTTTTCCATGCTCTACAACTTCGGTAATCACTTTTGCTCCCTCAACATAAGGTTTCCCAGCTTTCTTTTCTTCTTCTTTACTTAGATAAATAACTTTGTCTAATACTACCTCGTTACCTGGATCCACATCTTTTACTTTTTCAGTGTAAATCACTTGATCTTTTTCTACCTTGTATTGTTTACCATTAAAATAAACTATAGCGTACACTTTTGCACCTCCGATCTCTCAAAATTTTCTAAAATCCATTTGCCTATTTTACCATCTAAATAAACGGGTAGTATTAATTAATTGTTAATTTTAAAAAAATAAAACTAGACATTTTTTACTGTAAGAACTTTTTAATTACTTCAGCTTGATCCGGATAAATATATTTTATTTGATTATAAATCTCCCGTAATTGTGCTTGCACATCTTTATCAATATTGATGCCGTTCAAGTAACTTTCCAAATCGTAACCGTTTTGAATGAAGGAAAATGGTTCTTGGAAGAAATCCGTCAGATTCTCTTTTTTCCATTGCTCGATTTCTTTCGCCACATCAGGATAAAGATATTGAATTTCTCTCAAGGCTTCATTTATCTTTTTTTCAAGTTCTTTAAACGGATAATCTAACTTGACCGAATTTAAATATCCCACAATGTTTCCTCCTGTGGAAACGAAATCAATAGGACTTTCAAAAAAAGAAATACTTTCTTGTATACTTTCTAAACTCAGATAAACATAAACCTCTTCACTTTGACCATAATAAAGTAAAGAAGTGGCAATTTCTCTTGCCCAGGGAACAGCGTTGTACGAAGATAGAAGATCTTCTCCTTTAACCATAGTGGACAACACCTCACTACCGGTGTAACCCATAAACCATGCTGATAAATCAGAAGTTCCAGTTTTACCATGTAAATCCAAATCTAAGACGTTTGCTCTTTGACCTGTTCCTTCCAGTACGACTTTTCTCATCAAAGTATTCATTGTGGCATATGAATCATTGGAAAAACCTTCAATTTTTCTTTCAACATTTGGATATCTTTTATATATTAAATTCCCTTTCTTATCGTAAACTTCTGAAATTATGTACGATGATGGAATGATACCGTAATTTGGGAAGATTGAATAAGCTTTTGTGAACTCGTATGGACTTGTCTCTAAAGTTCCCAACGCTAAAGTTAAATCATTCGGATATTTACCTTGAACTCCTACTACATTTGAAAGAAAATTTTTAATAGTTTCTATAGACCTTTGAGGAGATATATCTATATGAGAAGCAAGGTAGATCGATGGAATGTTTATAGAATCGACTAACGCTTCTTCTAAAGTGACCGTTCCTCTATATGTTTTATCAAAGTTTTCTGGAGCCCAATCACCAAATTTCATAGGCTGATCGGGAAGTGTTGTATCTTTATCATAGCCATTTTCCAAAGCCAAAAGATAATAAAATGGTTTAATAGCAGAACCAACCTGTTGTTGAGAATAAAAAACATCGTATTCTCCACCCCAAAAACTTAATATCTCACCTGTTTTGTTGTTGATAACAATTGCAGACGTTGATGAGTCTACAGTAACAGTATCAAATAGATTCTTATTAAAGGTGGTTTTTATAGTATAACCACCACCTTTTAAACCTATATCTTCTTCCTCTGCTTTTATTCTATAAATTAAATTTAAATACCTTTCATCGTAGGTCTGAGGGTAAAAAACCATCTTTTCTATTTTTTCCTTAATGACCTCTTTTTCTTCTATTACGAAATTATTAGGCAAGGAATTTAAAACTATCATCCCCTGATTTTTAGCTCTTTCTGGGTATTTATAGGGATTGTAAACTTCTGGTCCGTTTATGATCCCTATTAAAACTAGCATCTCTTCATAACTTAAATTTTGTAGCTCTTTTCCGTAATATCTTTCTGCTGCAGCCCCAAATCCTGAAATGTCGTTCCCCAAATAAATACTGTTCATATAAGCTTCCAAAATTTCTTCTTTAGTATAAGACCGTTCCAGAAAAAAAGCAAGCATAATATCCATTATTTTTCTCTTAATAGTTCTTTCATTTGTGAGATAAACAGTTTTGGCAAGCTGTTGAGTCAGGGTGCTCCCACCTTGGACTATAGAAAAGTTCTTTATGTTTGTTAATGCTGCTCTGGTTAAAGACTTAACATTGATTCCATTATGTTCGTAAAACTCCCTATCTTCCGTCCACAAAAGGAAGTATATTAATTCTGGAGGCATCTCGTCTAACTTAACATACTTGTATTTTGTAGAAAGTATTTGTTCTCCATTATCGAATAGATAAGTGTTGTACTTTGGATCAACAAGAAAAATAGATGTAGAATCGTTGTAATAATCGTATACATAGAAGAATAAAGCTAAAAAAATTACCATTCCGGTAAAAAAGCCTATAATGAAACTCTTTATAAAAAAACACCTCCACTTGTTTGCTGTATTGTGCAAACGATGTTTTTTTGATGCTTTATGCAAAATGGTTCTTTATAATGCCTTAGAACTAACTTCCAAATTCTCATTTGCGAAGCAAATGATGTACGGGAATCTTAAGGGGGTCACCCCTTAACGTCTGAGGATATCATACCATATTTTGATTTATATTTTTTGAAAATTTGAGTAATAAATTATATTATAAAAAATATTTTGCTTGTTTTTCCAAATAAAAAATGTTAAAATAATGGTGAAAGAATTTATAAGTACAACAAATTTCTCATAAAAGTTAAAAAATAGCAATTAAATTGATAAAAAACAAAAATGCTTATGTAATCCTTAAAAGTATAATAGTTTTTGTCAAAAATTTAATTGGCTCAAAGAACCGCAATAAAAATAATTTATTCATTGTTTGTGAGGAGGTTGAATATTATGTCAGGACATAATAAATGGGCAAATATTAAACACAGAAAGGGCGCACAAGATGCAAAAAGATCCCAAATGTTTACGAAACTCATCAGAGAGCTTACAATAGCTGCTAGAGAAGGCGGAGGAGATCCAGAATCTAATCCACGCTTAAGAACCGCGGTAGAAAACGCCAAAGCAGCTAACATGCCTAAAGACAAGATCGAATCAGCTATCAAAAAAGGAACCGGTGAATTAGAGGGTGAAGAACTCACCGAAATAATGTACGAGGCATACGGTCCAGGCGGAGTTGCACTCCTAATTTCAGTTGTAACCGATAACAAGAATCGAACTGCTCAAGAAGTTCGCCATGTTCTTTCAAAATGGGGAGGAGCTTTGGCAGAATCAGGTTCTGTTTCATGGAATTTCGAACGAAAAGGACTAATAACCATCCCCAAAGAAGAAGTTGAAGATATTGACGAGCTAATGTTACTTTCGGTTGAAGCTGGCGCAGAAGATTTAGATGAAAACACCGATCCTTTAGAAATTATAACCGCCCCGGAAAATCTGACTCAGGTGAGAAATGCTTTAAAAGAAGCAGGTTATACCGTCTCTGAAAAATTAACCTTTTTGCCTAAAACAACCGTTAAGCTTTCTGATGAAGACGCTGAAAAGTTATTAAAATTGTTAAACGCCTTGGATGATATGGATGACGTCCAAGAAGTATTCGGAAATTACGAGATCGACGATGAAGTAATGGAAAGACTTGCTGCAAATATTTAAGAGCCCATAAATGGGGACGAAAGTCCCCATTTTAAATTATTTGGTAATTATTTGGGAAAGGATAATTGCAAATGAAAAGATTTCCCTTAGTACTTATATTAATTACATTAATATTCTCCACCTTGAATTTTGCCTCTAGTCCCTCTAAGGTACTTTTTCTAAGTGATTTTACTCAATCTTTAAAAAACGAATTAATTTTTGATTTAAAGTTTGAAGATATTTACGAAACTAGGTTTAGTTTTGACTTTGAATCTTTAGAAAACGAAGTTAAATTATCGAACGTAGATAACGTAATTAATTATTTCAAATTTGATCAAGCAGGCTTCGAATTTTCGTATAGAAATCCCGGAAATAGAAAAGACCCATACTTTTTAACAGAAAGTTTTGATAGTTTTAGCATGGTATTGGACGATTATTTTGTACTAACCTTCAATGATTTGAAAATTGGGATTATCTTTAAAGAATCCCTTTTTAACATGTCCTTTTGGACTGAGGTTACAGACCTTTCTCAATCAAAAGTTGCCATGACTTTAGCAACTCCAAACAACTTGGGCATATCTCTAGGATTTGAAGATATTATGAAGTATTATTTTAGAGCCGGAGATTTACTTTTTTCTTTAGATGATAATGCTCTTGACTCTGTTTATATTTTGAACCAAGATTTTTTATTGGAGTACAATGCAAGCACCCAATCTCTTTGGGTTGATTCGATATATTTCGATAAAAATGATGAAAATTTCTATTTTCGAATACCTGTTACCAAAAATTTATTTTTTACTTATTCCAATCTTGGAATAGGAGTTTCTTTCTATGTAGAACTTTTAGGTGAAAATAACTAAATTTGGAGGAAAAAGATGTCAGAATTTTATTCTTCCCCTTTTGATGACGAAGACTATAAATTATTCTTGAAAAAGTTGGTAACCCATTTCAATCTAGATCTTTCTGGATACAAACAACACAGAGTAAGACGGAGAACGGATATATTACTCAAAAAATATGGTGTCAATTCGTATTCGGAGTATCTAGAATTATTACAGAAAAATAAGGACAAATGGCTCGAATTTTTAGATAAGCTCACAATCAATGTCACGGAATTTTTTAGGAACCCAGAGAAGTGGGAATTTTTAAAACAAGAAATAATACCCGAATTCATCAAAAACCACAAGCCAAAGATAAAACTCTGGAGCGCTGGTTGTTCTACAGGGGAGGAACCGTACACACTTGCTATTATATTAAATGAATTAGGCATCTCTAGCAAATCAACAATAATCGCTTCAGATTTTGACGAGGGAGCTTTAAAGCAAGCCAAACGTGGTATATATAATGAAAAAAGTTTAATAAACTTAAACGACGAATACATAAGAAAGTACTTCACAAAAACAGGAGAAGATAAATACGAAATAAAAGATTCCATCAAAAATAACGTTACTTTCAATAAAATAAACCTCCTATTTGACGAATTTGAAAAGAATTTTGATTTAATTATATGTAGAAATGTTGTCATATACTTTGACAACGACGCTAAAGAAAAATTATACAAAAAATTTTATGATGCTTTGAATCCTGGCGGAGTATTATTTGTTGGTTCCACGGAAAGAATTTTCAATCATAAAGCCTTTGGTTTTACTTCCATTGCCCCTTTTTTTTACAAAAAAATTATTTAGTTAAGGGGCTAAAGCTTTCTGTTCTTCCTTATGGGTGGGGAGTGTTTGCCGTTTTATGCAAAAAACTTTGATTTTGGATTTGGGGTTTTAAGGGGTTTACCCGTTTGCTGTTCTGTGCAAAAAAATTTTTTTAAAACAAAATTAGGTTTTGGGGTTCTTAAGGGGCTTGCCCTTTTGCTGTTCTGTGCAAAAAAATTTTTTTAAAACAAAATTAGGTTTTGGGGTTCTTAAGGGGCTTGCCCCTTAACGTTCGGCAAAGGAGCGCTGAAAGAAGCTTTAGAGATTTTAAAATCAAAATGTTTAGGAGGCAACAAATGGAAAAAATAAAAACTATGACAATGGAATGGACAGGTAACAGTCTAATTTTGATAGATCAGAGGTATTTACCTATTGAAGAAAAGTATGTAGAATGTCGAAATTATCTCGACGTTGCCAATTCAATAAAAGACATGGTAGTAAGAGGAGCTCCTGCTATTGGAGCAACCGCAGCATTTGGCTTTGTTTTAGGGGCAAAAGAGTTTTCCTATCTTTCTGACAAAAATCTATTTTTAAACAAATTAGAAGAAGTAAAAAACAGTTTATCTAAAACTCGCCCCACTGCCGTAAACTTATTTTGGGCGTTGAACAGGATGGATAAACTTTTAAAAGATAATCTTCCCACAAAAGAAATAAATGACCTTGTCACCATATTAGAAGAAGAAGCACTGAAAATCGCCTACGAAGATATTGAAATAAATAAACAGATCGGTAAGAACGGAGAGTCTTTGTTAAACGACGGGGACACCATTTTGACACATTGCAATGCAGGAGCATTAGCAACAGTTGATTATGGAACCGCTTTAGGGGTTATTAGAGCAGCTGTTGAAAATGGAAAAGATATACAGGTCTATGCAGATGAAACCAGACCATACCTTCAAGGAGCTAGATTAACCGTTTGGGAATTGGTTAAAAGTGGTATCAAAACTACACTAATTACAGATAACATGGCAGGTTGGGTAATGAAACAAGGAAAAATAAATGCTGTAATAGTAGGAGCCGATAGAATCGCACGTAATGGGGATGTTGCTAATAAAATTGGAACTTATTCTGTAGCTGTTCTTGCAAAAAAGCATGGTATTCCTTTTTATGTTGCAGCTCCACTTTCAACTATAGACATAGAAACAAAAAATGGGGAAGGTATTCCCATCGAAGAAAGGAATCATAATGAGGTCAGATTTTGCCATAAAACTCGTTTAGTGACAGACGATGTAAATGTATACAACCCTGCTTTTGATGTAACTCCAAATGAATTAGTTACAGCGATAATTACCGAAAAGAAAGTCCTAAGACCTCCATATGAGAAAAATATAGTGGAAGTGGTCACCCTTTGAAAATACTTGTAATTAGCGATCTACATATTCCTATAAAATCAGACTTGAAAAGCCTAGACAAATTAAACTTTGGGTTTTATGATCAAATATTTTTACTTGGAGACATCGTAGATATCGAAGTACTGAATTACTTAGAAAATCAAAAGCCCATACTTCATGCTGTGTATGGAAATATGGACGATTTTTATATAAAAAATCGACTCCCCGAAAAATTGTATTTAGAATTATTTGACAAAAAAATAGGTCTTATCCACGGTCATCAAACTGGTCGTGCAATACCTGAAAAACTGTTGAAATATTTTAATAAAAAGATCGATTTGATGGTCTTTGGACACTCGCATTATCAAGAGAAATATGAAATAGAGGATACTTTGATATTGAATCCAGGGGCTTTTTGCGAAGGTGAATATGCAGAAATAGAATTGAATGATAGTATCCTTGAAATCAAGTTACTGCATCTGTAATTTTACGATAAGCTAATCAATATATTTTAGGTATCTTTCGTTTATGCTATTATCTTCTATGATATTGGAATAGACTTTTGCAAAGTTTCTTAAACTGATATAATTATTTTTATCGTCTATTCTGTACAGACCTGTTTTTAAAAGACGATTATTGATTTTAATATCACTTAAGGAATTGTAGATGTATCCGAAAATTTTCACATTACTTTCCAAAGATTGATTAATCTTGTATAAATTATTAACTAAATAACGGCTTTTTAAACTATCGTCCTCAACAGTTGATATATTCTCAGTTATTAGAAAAGGCAGGTAATATTTAGAAGAAAATCTTTTTATTACTTCATCAAGATCAATGTTATTCTTCTCTTTTGAAAGCTCTTTTATTAAAGAAGCATATTCTTCTGAATTTGAAGTTAAATCATTGAAATCTATCCCGATAAAATCTATTTCAGACTTTTTAAAAGCCATGTTTTCAAAAAAAGGGCTTTTCCCCTTAACAACTACATCGATAAAAGAAAAAACAAAATCTAACTGTTCTTCTTCCTCGACATTGAATTCCTCACTTACCGATACTTTAGCGTAAGGGTTAATACTTTTTATAATACGAACACTCTTATCGTAAAAATTTAAAAGATTTTGAACCGTTTCATTTAATTCGGTCTTATCAACATCTGTACCTTTGAAAAATCTTCTTTTTAGGTATTTGGTTGTATGATTCAAAATAATGTAATATTGAACCTTGTATTTAAAAGAGAAGACAATCTTTTCTATAATTTCTATAAATTTCGAGATATTTTCTTCGTTTTCTATAGTATCAATAATTTCTTTTTGATTGTACGAAAGAACATCAAAGTCGATGAGATTTACTATAGGTTCAATTTCCCTTTGACGTAGTTGTTCTATAAAATTATCATACATGGTGCAAGAATAAAAAGGATCAAGATACAACAAATCCCAATTTAAATTGAATCTAAAAGAGTTAATTTTCAAACTCTTCAAGAAGGATAATTGTTCGCTTAAGTCTTTTTCTGCATTTTCAAATATTCGTTGTTTCGTTTCTTCCCTTGAATTTTCCAAAAGAGGAAAGAAAGGGGAGTTTACTCCCCACAAAAACGCTTTCGGAAAATTTACATCTTCCACATAAAACACCTTCTTTACTCGTATCTTAACGCTTCTATTGGACTCAACTTTGATGCCTGATTTGCTGGGTATATACCAAAGAATAGACCTATTCCTGCAGATATCCCAAATGATAAAGCGATCGATTTCCAGGTAATAACCGCCGTTAATCCAAAAGCTCTACCAAAGTATGCTATCAAACCAGAAAGGAACCCACCTAATATCATACCTATTATACCAGCTACGACCGTTAAAACTATACTCTCAACTAAAAATTCCATCAAAATCCTATGTCTTGTGGCTCCAATAGCCATCTTTATACCTATCTCTCTGGTTCTTTCTTTAACGGTGACGAGCATAATATTCATTATTCCTATTCCACCTACAACTAAAGAAATTGCCGCTATTCCCACAAGTATCACATTCATTATACCAGTTATTTGGTTTACAGCTTCTAAAATAGCATCTTGACTTAATATACTGTACTTATCAGAATCTCCAAATTTTCTATAAAGATAAAAATCGGTCCCCATAGTTGCCAACTGTGCAGAGTTTTCATCCACTGCTGATACAAAAATAGAACTCGTTCTTCCATTCATATGAAACAGCCTATAATCTGCTACATTATGTGGGAGTATTATCATATCATCAACATTAAACAACAATCTGCTGCCTGTTTTTTCCAAAACGCCAACTATTTCAAAAGAAACTTTTCTACTACCAGAATCTCCACTTTGAATAACATTGATTCGTTCACCAACAACATTTTGACTACCAAATAATTCATTAGCTATATTATAACCTATAACGGCAACTGAATTTAACTCTTCTTCATCAGTTTCCTCTAACCTTCTTCCAGAAGCAACCTCTAAATTCATTATATCAAAAAAACTAGTCATAACTCCAAATACCGATCCAGAAGTGGTTTCACCACCACTTTCTACTGTCAGATTTGAATTCAAAACACCCGTGGCATCTTTTACTTGTGGAACCATATTTTTAATGTTAATAGCATCCTGAAATTCAAGTGGCTGGGATGAAAATCTGGAATACACAGTTGAGTTAACCATAATAATGTTTGATCCAAGAGAAGAAACGGTATTGTTTATTTCTTGCCTTGCCCCATCACCTATGGCAATTATCGTCATTACCGCACCAACACCTATTATTATTCCCAACATTGAAAGAAACGTTCTCAACTTGTTAGAACGCAAAGATCTAAAGGTCTCTTTAAGTATTTCCAACTGTGTTCACCTCAATCGCTTGGATCTTCCCATCCAACAATCTTATTATTTTGGAACCTTCATCCAACATTTTTAAGTCATGAGTAACAACGACTAACGTTTTACCCATATCGTTTAACTTCCTAAATATTTGAAGAATTTCTTCTCCACTTTTAGTATCAAGATTCCCAGTCGGTTCATCCGCCAAAAGAAATGCTGGATCGTTAGCTAAAGCCCTTGCTATTGCTACTCTTTGTTGTTGCCCACCCGATAGTTGAGTTGGCCTATGATTTATTCTGTCACCTAGCCCTACTAACTCTAATTGCTCTTTTGCTATCTCCCTTCTTTTTTTCTGAGGTACACCTGCATATATTAAAGGAAGTTCAACATTTTCTAATGCACTCAATTTTGGCAGTAAATTGAAACTTTGAAATACAAATCCTATCTTTTTGTTTCTTACCCTTGCCAATTCTCTATCTTTCATTTTGGACACTTCCACATTTTCGATGTATATCTGTCCTTTCGAAGGTTTATCCAAACAACCTAGCAGTTGTAACAAAGTTGATTTACCGCTTCCTGAAGGTCCAATTATTATTGCATATTCGCCATCTTCAACACCAAAAGATACACCACGTAGTGCCTCAACTTTCACTTCTCCTACATCGTATATCTTCCATACCTCTTTCAGTTCCATTACCGCCATCAAAATCCACCTCTTCCAGTACCTCCGCCAGGGCCTTGTGGTACGGTACCTGGAGCCATGGGTATCCCCATTGGAATACCATAATTTTGCATTATTCTTTGTGCTTCCTCTTGAGATGGCAATATCAATACCTTATCTCCCGGTTTTAAACCTTGGGTTATTTCTATCATGCTATCCGATTCTTTCCCAGTTTGTACTTGAACAGGTTCCATACCACCTTCTGAAGTTTTTTTGTATACTATTTTTGTTCCATTAGCCCCTTCGTGAATGGCATCTTTAGGTACTGCCACAGTGTTTTCCAATTTTAAGGTAACTATTTCGACATCCGCCGTTATTCCTGGAGTTAAGAGATTTTGAGCATTATTTTGTGTAAATTCAATCTCAATGGGTATAACAACTACGCCCATATCCGTTTGAGTAGTTGGACTAATCCATGTTATTTTGCCCGGTTCTTCTAGATTCAAAGGATCTATTCTTATCGTTGCATCCATCCCTTCATTTATAAGCGGGAAGTCTATTTCATCAACAGCAGTTTCAACTTTTATTGTACTTCTGTCCACTATCGTCAAAATAGCGGATGTTGTCCCAACCATATCTCCCTTCGAAATATTTACTGTGTTTACTATCCCTGAAACGGGAGATTTTATTTCAGTTTCTTCCAAATTCTTCTTTGCTTTTTCCAACTGTAATCTCTTTACTTCTTTCATCCGTTCACCTACGTTGGTTGATGATTCGTAATCATTTAAGGCATTCAAATATGCTATTTGATAGTCAAGATCGTCTATTTTAGCTAATATCTGCCCTTCTTCAACCTCGTCTCCTTTTTCTACGTATACCTCAACTATCTCCCCAGAAACTTTTGGAATCACTGATTCAATCTCAGCGGTTATGTTTCCCACCACTTCGATCGAATCTCCTACACCATCTGATTTTACCTCATATTCTAAGTATATTGAAGGTAATCCACTTGATTCAGAAGTTGTAAGTGAGCTTTGCCTTGGGAAAAATATTATCCCAACTACTACGACTATAGCTACTATCACTATTGTCCATATCGTTACCTTTCCTCTTTTTTTCAATTTATATCACCCCATATGTCCACATAGTATTGCTGCATTATTCTTAATTCGTTTGTCAGAATGTCGTTTTCCACCTTTTCACTAGCTAATTGTGCCCTTCTCAACGATATTTCTGATAATTTTAATTCTTCTTTCGTTATGTATCCTTGATCATTTAATTCTTTATTTCTATCGTAATCTTCCATAGCGTTTTCTAAATCTATTTGTTTTATTTTAACGTCATAATTCAAAGTTTTTCTTGTTGTTTCCAAATTTCTTATCGCATTTTCAGTTTCTATTATACTTTCGTCGTATGTCAAAGCAGAAACGTTTGTTTTCATCGTATCAGACGCCAACTTTCTTTCTCCTTTATCTAATATAGCTAATTGAAATCCTACACTTATACTCAAATTATCAATCAAATTTTCTCCTTCTTCAAAAAATGGATTCATAGACACACTTATCGTATTGAAAGGCAGGTAAGGAATGAACCAGAAATTACTTTCTATTTCCGATGCCTCTTCTTGGAGTTGCAACGATTTTAAATCTAACCTTTCTTCAACATTCGTTGGGTAGTTTTGATTTTCGTTTATTATTCTTTCTACCGTATCTTTTGTTTGAAGATACAAATCATCTGTGTATTCAAAATATTCTAAGGGTGCGTTGCTTGCCCTTAGAGTTTCTAAATTCTTCTGTGCAGTTAGTATCTGTTTTTCTAAGCCTTCTTTTTCGTCTTCATCGGTTGATAAATTGTACTGTTGGTTCAATATTTCTATTTCATCTTGGTACGTTTGAATCATCTCTTCGTTGTAATGTCTGGTGAATATATCTTCGATCGTAGTTATGAGTTCATTTGTTTGAGCCATGTAGTATCTAGAGAGTGCATCGTAGTAACTGCTTTCAGTTTTCAACCTTTCCGCCCTGTCAATGATTGTTAGATCACGCGATAAGGAGATTGCTATCTCTGTTGCTTGAGGAGTGTCTATCGTCCATTCATCTGTATTTAAAGTAAAAGGAAACGAGGCACCTACCTTTGCTCCCCATACTTCTAAGAAGTTTACATCCAAAGAAATTACGTAACTTTTTATATATCCTTCCTCTTCTTCTTTAAAATCAAAAACCAACCCACCAACGGTTATTCCTGTTCCAGAGGGATCTATCGTTGTTTCTATTGTATCAACAGATATTCCTAAATATGGAACAAAGAAGTTATCTATTTTATTCATCTCTAATTGCGCGCTTCTTAAGTTCAACTCTGCTTGCATATATGATGAACTTTTCTCTAAGTTTTGTTCGTATAACTCTTCGAACGTCATCCCAAATATGCTCAGGATTCCTACGAGAAGGGTTATTACTAAAACTATAAGTTTTTTCACAATCCTACCTCCTCAAGGCTCCTTCCTGTGTCTATTACGTAGTTGATGTATGCTTTTATGTAACTTCTCACACTTTCATAATAATTCTTTTGTGTTGTTAGATAGTTTATGTTCGCAGTGTTTAACTCCAATTCAGATACCAATCCTTTATTGAATCTATCCATTGTGTCTTTGTATGTACTTTGAGTTAAGCTCATTCTTTCTTCTGAGTTCTTCAGATTTTTGTAAAGAGTTTCGATACTATTTTTTGTTGTTTTATGTGCCTCAATCAATGTATCTTGAGTGTCTTGCAAAGTTAAGATATTTTTTTGGTGGGTTATCTCTGTTATCCTTTTATCGTAAGATGATGCGTTGGCAGGTAAGTTGTTGAGATCGTATTGTGAAATATCTACGTTTATTTGTGCAAGTTTTAAGTTGTAGTTGTTGTTTAAATATTCTTGATCACTCACGAATATGCCTTCATACGTAGGAATGTTTATTTCTATTTGGCTATAATCTCCTTCGTATAATTCTTTTAAGTTATCTTGGGCGGTTTCTAAATTTAATTTTGCACTTTCCAAATTGTTCTGTGCATCACTTACATCAAGTTCAGAACTTTTAAGATCATCTTCTGAGATCAATCCGTTGTTGAACAATTCAGAGTTATTATCGTAAGTTATCTGGGCGTTTTTTAACTGCAAATCCGCAGTTTTTACATTTATTTCCTCTACGTAAACATCCAACACTCTGTCTACTATGTCACCGTAGTAATCTTTCATAGAAGCATTGTAGTTTGAAAGACCTGAGTAATAACTTAATTCCCCACTTAATTCTAACTTTCTGTTCGTTGCCTCTATCTTAGCCTTGTTGTAGTCGAGGTTAGTCTTTTCGAGATCGAGCTGCGCAGTTTTGTATATTGTACTACTTGCTTTGGCTGTATCAAACACCTCTGTTAAACCCGCTGAAAACATCCCCGTCACTAAAATCAGTGTAAATGCTATCAATACGACTTTCTTCATCTTTTTTCCTCCTTTGGTTATTTTTTAAAATAATAAATTCACGAAGTCTTTTTAGTATATAATTTTTCACTTAAATATAGCTTAAAAAATCCATTTTTTTAGAATATAATGAATTCTTTAACAGCTTCTAATTGTAGACAATTCGTTTCTTCAAAAGTTAGTACGAGAAAATTTTTTTATAACATTTGCAAATGTTATAATATTATTATAAAATATAAGTGAAATAAAATTCTATTTTTTATAAGGAGGCTTTCATGAATAACAATCCAAACAGAAGAGGGTCCCTAATTGGACCGTTGTTTATATATTTTATTTTAGCTATGCTTATCTTTATGAGTATTTCTCAGTTGAATACTTCGAACATAACTGAGATAAGTTACACCGATCTCGTGAATTTAATAAATCAAGATACAATCATTAGTTTGCAGATCGACACAAGTGGGTTAATCCAAGCAAAAGCCAAAAACGGGCAGCTTTTTCAGGTTTACGCCCCCACTTTGCTTATGGATCAAGCTTACGTAAGGGCATTGGCAAATGATGGCATTAAGGTTGAGTATATTCAAAACACCGGAGCAAGTTGGTGGGTTACCATGCTTATCTATATGTTGCCATTAATAATACTAATGTTTTTTTGGTTTTGGATGTTCAGAAGATCTGGAACAGGAGAAGGAATACCTGGAGCCAATTATAGGAGAAATCCTGCTAGAAGATACGATTCTAAAAGAAACAAAATTACTTTCAACGACGTAGCTGGAATCGACGAAGTTAAGGAAGAATTGGAAGATATAGTTAATTTTCTAAAAGACCCTAAAAACTTCAGTGCATTGGGGGCAAAAATGCCTAAAGGTGTTCTCTTGTCAGGACCTCCGGGTACAGGAAAAACTTTGGTAGCTAGAGCCGTTGCCGGGGAGGCCGATGTCCCATTTTATTTTATGTCGGGTTCCGATTTCGTAGAATTATTTGTAGGTGTGGGAGCGGCCCGAGTCAGAGATCTTTTTAAAGAAGCAAAAGAGAATAGCCCTGCAATAATTTTCATCGACGAACTGGACGCCGTTGGAAGGCAAAGAGGAACAGGGTTAGGTGGAGGCCATGATGAAAGGGAACAAACTTTGAACGCTTTGTTGGTTGAAATGGACGGTTTTGATCCACGAGAAGGCATAGTTGTAATGGCAGCAACAAATAGGCCTGATATCTTAGATAAAGCCCTCTTAAGGCCAGGAAGGTTCGACAAAAAAATATTCTTAGATGTACCTGATTTGAGAGCAAGAGAAGAAATTATAAAGATCCACCTAAGGGGAAAAAGAATCGCAGACGATATAGACGTTAAAAGTTTGGCTCAAAGTACCCCTGGTTTTGTCGGAGCTGATTTAGAAAATATGGTAAATGAAGCAGCTTTACTAGCAGCGAGAGACAGCAGAGATCACATAACTAACGATGATTTCCAAGAGGCAATAGAAAGGGTGATCGTTGGCCCTGCTCGTAAATCACGCAAGATAACACCAAAAGAGAAGAAAGTTATTACCTATCACGAATTGGGCCATGCTTTATTAGGTTATCTTTTACCTTATGCGGATCCTGTTCACAAAATCACTATAGTTCCTCGCGGACAAGCGGCTTTAGGTTACACGATGCAACTTCCGACTGAAGATAGATTTTTAATCACAGAACCAGAAATAAAGGATAAAATAGTCGGTATGTTAGGTGGAAGAGCTGCTGAAGAAATTGTATTCAACGAAATCACGACAGGAGCAGGAAACGATTTAAAGAGAGCCACAGAGCTAGTAAGGGAAATGGTTGCCCAATTAGGTATGAGTGAAAAGATCGGCCCCATCGCTTGGGGTGAAGAAGAAGGAGAAATATTTCTGGGAAGAGAAATAACTCGAATGAAGAATTTTTCCCAAGAGACGGCTAAAGAAATTGATTCAGAAATCAAGAATTTTATTCTTAGCAGTTATGAAAAAGCTAAGAACTTACTGTCAGAAAATAGGAAAAGACTTGACCTTTTAGCTATTTATCTGTACAATAAAGAGAATATCTCTGGAAAAGAGTTCAAAAAAATGATGGAAATGGATATAGAGGAGCTTAATGACTACGTTTTAAAAGATAAAGATGTAAAAGAAACGAATCTTTTTGTTTCTTATGCCTAAATATTTATAGACATTTTAATTTTGAGAGGTGTGTTCATGTCTTCAAACTACGACAAAGATAATTTAATCAGACGATTAAAAAGAATAGAAGGTCAGGTTAGGGGCCTTCAAAAAATGTTGGAAGAAGAGAGGAGATGTGCAGATATTTTAACGCAGTTATCTGCTGTGAAGGGGGCTTTAAATAAAACCGCTGAAGAAATAATGAAAGGTTACACGAAAAGTTGTATATTAGAGTATGAAGAATCTGGAAATGAAAAGATGTTAGACGAATTAATACAAGTTTTATCCAAATTTAGAGAAATATGATTGTGGACCATATAAAAATTTTTATCAAGGAGAGACTTAAATGAGTAAAAAAAAGAAAAAATTACTATCCGTAATAATAATTTTTGGTTTATTTATTACTTCCTGGATCTTTGCAGACACTGTTTCTAACAGTTATCAAAAAGATTCTGTAACACAGATCTATTTAGATAAGTTCGAAGAACCTATTTACTCAACGCTATACTACATCGTCAATTATTATTATGACAAAGATAACGTTGATTATGACAAAATAGTGGATTCTGCAATCGAAGGGATGATGAAAGGGCTTGATGATCCTTTTGCCTGGTATCTTGATTCCGTTGAGACAGAAGAAAGTCAAATAGACATAGAAGCTAAATACGGTGGGGTAGGCTTAACTATTAGATACGATTATGAAATGGATGCAGTTATTATCGTTTCACCGATGAATGGAACTCCTGCACAAAGGGCGGGAATAATGCCTAACGATTACATTTTATCCGTTGACGGTACCCCCACATCTGAACTCGGCCTTAACAAATCAGCTTCGTTAATGAGGGGCGAACCCGGAACGGAAGTTACCTTAGAAATATACCGAGACTCTTGGACAGAGCCAAAAAATATTACGTTAATAAGAGAAATAATCGAAACTAAGACGGTAAAATTTAATACGATAAATTACAAAAATAAAAATTTAGGCTACATATTACTCACCAATTTTGCTAAAACTAGCTCTCAAGAAATGAGTGAAGCTTTAAATAATCTATCAAATCAGAACATAGAAGGATTAATAATCGATTTAAGAAATAACCCGGGTGGACTTTTACAATCAGCTGTTGATATTACTTCCATGTTTTTAAAGAGCGGTGAAGTAGTTAGTGTTAAGTATTTTGATGGCACAAAAGAAACAATTCCAACTATTCCTGGTAATTATTACAGTTTTTTACAAAATATCCCTATTGTTTTGTTAGTGAATGGAGGTTCTGCATCTGCATCTGAAATCTTAACCGGGGCACTTAAAGATAATGGTGCAGCAACCGTCATTGGAGAAACAACTTATGGGAAAGCTGCAGTACAGAACACATTTAGCTTATCCACGGGAGGAGAGATTTGGTTACCTATAGCTCATTATTTCACACCAAGCGGAGCAGATATTCATTTAAAAGGGATAAAACCTGATATAGAGGTAAGCAATCCAGAAAGGGAAGTAATCTCTATGACTGAAATATCTGAAGAAGAAGCAACTGAGGCTTTCTATACGACTACAGAAAAACCTGTACTAAATATAGAAGAAGATCTGCAACTGAAGACTGCCTTGGACTTTTTAACTGGAGGTAACTAAGTTGCGTTTTTATGGATGGGTTATATCTATTTTTTTATTATTCTTTTCTTTGTCAATTGGTTTATACCTCACAATGGGTCGAATAGAAAGTACCAATTACAACATAGAAAAATCTCCCAAATTCACAGTAAAAAATGTCAATTATGATATTTCTTTTTTAAACGATCAATTAAATGATATAAACGATCTTTCCATCATTACTCGTAATATAATGGATGATGGAGTTTTTGTAGGAACTCTAAATTTTGATTTTAGAAACAACAAGCTAACTATCAAACCTGTTACTAAAAACGCTTACGACGATTTCAGAAGTTTGATTATCTCCACAGGGGTTAGATACAAAGAATCAAGAAACGAATATGCATTATATGGTTTAACTTTAGCTTACTACCAACTTATAACTGATAATTTATACCTAGAATTAACTCCAAAGATATATGTTTTGAACCTTGATAACTTTGATGAAAACACAATAAACATAATGAAATCCAGGTATAACTTATTCACACAACAGGATTATAGATCATATTCTTTCAATAGGGATATTTTGAATTCGTTGAACGAATACGGTGGGGTTATCGTAGATGAGGATTTACTTAACAATCCCGCAGTGAACCCTCTATTGGATGTTTTTAGACAGGAGAATATAGATATTGAACCAAATGTTTCAGTTCTTGTCTTCGAAGGATGAAAAAATGCCAAATATTTTTTTAGACTTTTTCGATTCTCTTATAAGCCCAAAAAATATTTTCAATGTCACAAAAAAATCCTTTTTTATCCCATTTCTTATAACCCTATTTTACATTTTCTCTCCGATATTTTTGAGAAATATGCAGTTACTTGAAGTGGGACGTTTTGACGTTTCCAAACTTAAATTACTTATCTTTATTTTTCTTTTTTCTTATTTAAGTTCCGGTATAAGAATGCTTTTCTGTTCTGATTCTAATTTACTATATGCATATATTTCTTCCGTTTCCCCTATTATATTAGGTCTATTAGGAAAGCCTTTTCTCTATTTCTCTGTTTTATGGGTAATCATTTTAAGATTTTATATAGATTTAAAAAAGAAGAATTATTATTCTCTAATTATAGGTGTTGCTTTTGACTTTTTCCTCGTATGGTGGTTGCTGTGAGAGAAAAAAGGGACTTCTTTTTAAAACTTGCAAATTTTATCACCCGAAATGCTTATTACATAATAGCGATAGTTTTGGTCTTTACAGTTATTTTTGGATTTTTTTCAACAAAATTGAAGGTTAATTCAGACTTGTTGAAAATACTGCCTCAAGACTCAGAAGTCGTTGTTGAACTTCTTGAAGAACAATCATTTCTTGAAGGCTCAGATATTATGGTTACTGCATTTTTTATCAACGATAGTGTCCAACCTTCACAAATTGCAGAAACCTTTCACGATTTGATGCTAAATGAACCTACCTTTTTGAGTTTCGTTCAAACGGATCTATCCTTCCTTTTTTCATATGGCATCATAAACTTAAGCCAAACGGATTTGATATACACAATGTATGAGAACTTACAAAGTTTCGGCAGTTTATTAAGTACAAATTTCACCTACAACTTTGAATTATTTGAAAAATTGGATAGTTTTTTGGAAGATATTTATGGTTTAGAAAATATTCTTCAAACTGATGGAAATAATGATTTAATCAGTTCCTACTACACTTTATCCCCTGATGGGAAAGTTATGATTATGGGACTTACTTTCAACAAACCTTCCTCTGATTTAGATTATGTCAACTATATTGTTCCAAAAGTGGATTCAATTTTGACGGAGATCGAAAAGACTTTCAACATAAAAACAGGTTTGACTAATTCTTACGTCACAGAATACGAATCTAATCGTACCGTCATGGAAGATTTTAGATTAACAACAACCTTATCGATTATATTTATAACTATTTTATTTGCTTTCGCATTCGGTAATTTCACTTCTACTATAATAGTACTTCTAGGTTTAATAGTATCTACACTTTTAACGATGGGGCTCATCACGTTAACTTTTGGAGAATTGAATATAGTGACTTCTTTTGTCATGGCAATAACTCTAGGCTTGGGAATAGCCTATGGAATTCATGTGATGACGAGATTTTCAAAAGAAATTGAGGATATTGGTGACTTCACTACAGCATTGGCTTCAACTTATAAAGGACTTCTTTTACCTCTCTTTTTTGGAATGATAACTACTGTCATAGTTTTCTTGACGCTTTTTTTCATGGGATTACCAGCTTTTAACGAGTTAGCAATCGTTAGCTCAATGGGTTTATTGGTTTTTTTCATTATAATGATTTTTTTTGTTCCAACATTAATTTACGCCTTAAAAGTAAACATAAAAATCTCACCTTTTACGGTCAAAATAGACAATGCTTTTAAAAAATTTCCTCACTTTATTTCAAAAAACTCAAAAATGATTTTTATTATAGCGATTCCAACTGTTTCGATATTAAGCGTTTTGGGTCTAATTAATTACACAAATTTTTCGTATACGCCTCCAGGACTAATATCTTCCAATTCAGAATCTGTGAAGGTCGGAGAACAAATTTTGGATCATTTTGGAAATATTTCCTTTGATACATTGCAATATCTAATGAGAGTTGACGAAGATATTGAAACAGTCAAAAAAGAATTATTAGATACGGGGGTTGTGGAATCTGTCAACAGTTTGCCAGACATAATTCAAGAAAATCTTGGAGAATTTTCTAAGATAAAAACACAGTTAGAAGGTTTATCTCAAGTTATAAATAATCCAATAATGATATCCGTTTTAAAAAAGTATAATCTATATTCTGACAGTCTAAAACTGATAGATGCAGCCGCACGCTCTTCTGACCTCTACCATTTTACTTTGAACATAATGGATATTTTCCCTGAGGACCTCAGAGGCAACTTTTTAATAGAGAAGAATGGTCAAAAATATCTTATTCTGGAAGTAACTCCCAAATTCAGCCTTTGGAGTAACAATGGAATAAAAATTTTCTTTGACGCATTGGGGGAAAAGGGAGAAAACATTCTAGGCTTACCAAAAGCCACATATAAAATAATGGAGATGATCAGACAGAGATTTTATATACCATTATTTCTATCTTTCATCTCCATATGGGTTATAACTGCCATTGTTAGAAAAAATGTTGTTCAACCGTCAGAAGCCATGTTTAGCCTTATAATTTCTGTATTGGCTACTTTTGGTGTGTCGTATTTAATAGGTATAAGGGCTACTTTCGTAACCGTTCTAACTTTTCCCTTAATCTTTGGTATAGGTATAGATGGATTTCTCCATCTATACCACACGTTCAGTAATAACAAGATAAACTTTTGGAATATATTAAAATCTATAACCTTTTCACTTTCTACAACAGCGCTCTCTTTCTTGAGTTTTCAATTTTCTAGAGGAGAACTTTTAAAGGAATTTAGTTTGACGATGTCTATGTCCTTAGGTTTTACCTGGCTATTCACAGCCGTTATGTTCATTGTGAACAGGGAAATGCTCAGGAAATTCTGGAAAAGAAAAAAGTAATTAACTTATTTTGGTTTGAACATATCACTGTTTATCTGCAACGGTACATTCAACCAATAAAAGATACTCAGATCGAATTGAACGTAAGCGAGATAATCAAATTCTTCTTGTCCAAAATTATACTCGATATCTCCTCCTGCCTTTATTCCATCGAATCTATACTTTCCTGATTCAAAGGATATATATGGCCTCCATAATATTTTTTCTACGTTGGTTCCAGCGTATATAGATTCATTCTCATAACCAATGTAAGGATCTATCTTCGTATCAAATACTACAAAAGGCTTATCTAAATTTGCTTTTATACCAGAACTTGAATCATACGTGATTCCTAACCCCAATTCATAAATATCGTAATTGTTAACAGAGTAGGGACCTATTTGGAAAACAGAATCTAATACGTACGATTCAAAAGTTGTGTTTTTAAATGAAATTCCACCTCCCAGGTATGTGCTTATCGTATTTCCCAAATACCAAAGATAATTATTAGAAATATAGAAACTTGTCGAAACATCTTCTTTGTCCAAACTCAGAGTTATACTGTTAGTCGTATAATAATCAAAGGTCAAAGATAAATCCCCGTAAATTTCGTTACCGTCTGAATACGCATCTACGAGCCCTATGTAGTTCATAGCCTCGCTGATAAAAAATGCTCCAGCTCCGTATAAAATATTATCATCCATATCAACGGCTAAAATTGGAAACGGCAATATATAAGGCTTTTCAAACGCATATTCTTTCACTTCAACATCTTCAGGATAACTCATTTCATAACTTTCAAAATTAACTTGTGCAACTGGACTTTGTAAAACAAAACTTTCTTTAACCGCACTTTCTAAATCTAAATAACTCAAATGGTATCCCTCATGATCGTAAACTAAATGGTACAACTTATCGTTCAAAACTACTGGTTCAAAACCTCCGCTTAAATAATTTGTCAAGCGCTCAACTATTTTGTTGGTTGTGTTTAATCTATAAATATTGTATATACCATCTTCGTAATTAGCTGAATAATAAATAAAATCATTATCGATAAATAAACCAAGCTCTTTAACTTCATCATTGGTAACTTGATAAATCTTTTCTGATGATAGATCATATGAAAAGATATCCGTTTGGTTCTTATAATTAGCAGAAAAATAAATTATATCTTCTTCTCCTACAATATCGTTAAAAACATACTTACCATAATCTATTAACTTTTTAGTCTCGTTAGTCCTTAAATCGTACAAATACAAAGCTGTCAAGCCTTTGTCTAATTTTGAATAAGCTATCTTATCGTCTCCTACAAAACCAAAAGCTTTAACCCTCTCATCTATGAGCCTTTCCCCGTTTAGACAGTCACAATCATAATACAACTTATTTGTGTAATATCCCATGTTGTAGGTAGTCACTAAGTACAAAAGATCGCTTCTTGCATTTACATCGAATGAACTTACTCCTTTTTTAATTAACTCGTTATCTTTGTATATACCCTTTGCTTGATCAGGCATAACCAAATATCCGTAAAGAGAAACCCCATCAGTTTTAAGATTCCCCGTATCTTGATAAGTATCATCGATTTTTAACCAAGATAATTTGTAACCTTTTTCTTTTAATTGATCGTATTCCTTAAGATATTTTTGCTTAATATCGATCAAAAATCTATTCCAACTATTCCCCGTTACCCAATAAAACGCTTCATCCAAATTCAAAAAAACGTTGGTATTTAAGGCTCTTATTATCTGTCTTAAAGCACCTTCTCCGTAATTATCCACTATTTCTTTCACCAAAATTGTTCCATACATATAGTTAAAACCAGCAGGGCTCCATATATCAATTGAAGAACCTGAACCCAAATAATATCTTGGGAAGTTATTACTCAGTATCTCAGATCTTAGGTACATATTGAAAAGATCATCTTCAAATCTTCCTCCAAACTCTTTACTTTCCATGTAAATAGAGAGACCTTCATGCAAATAGCTCGGCTGATGATACATGTTAAGCGTGTTTTTAATCAATTTACTAGGAACCCAAGATATAAAAGGATCTCTAACATCACTCCCATAAAAAATGTGATTCAACTCATGCGAAAAAACAAATTTACTCCAATCTTCTACGTTTCCTCCCAACGCCAAAAAATCTTCTGGAGGATTAACGTAAAGCCTTAAGACATTGGTACCTGTGGAGGCAAAAGAGTTTGTAAAATCAACATCATCTAAAATATAAACCGTTATTTTACCAGGATTTGAACCATAAAAATAAGTGTACTTTGTATACAATTCTTCCGCGGTATCAGCGATCTCTTCGTAAAAATAATAAAGGTCCTTCTCAAAAACAAACCTATAATTCTCTGTTTCTACTTGATAAAGATCTTTAGGTGGTGTATAAACAGAAGAAGAAAAAATCGTTAAAGAAAGCGATAAACAAAAGATCAATACAAACAATTTTCTAAATCCTTTAATTGTCATCCCCAAATCACTCCTTTGATTTTTTAAATACTCATTCAATTATAATATAATTTTTTAAAAAATTAAAATGGTCGATGAGGTATTGACAAACTTTCCTTTTTATGATAGACTTATTTTTGGAATTAATGCCGAGATGGCGGAATTGGTAGACGCTGCGGACTTAAAATCCGCTGGGTAGAGATACCCGTGTCGGTTCGAGTCCGACTCTCGGCACCCTTTTAAATTAATTATACTACCTTACTTGGTGCGGGGTGGAGCAGTCTGGTAGCTCGTCGGGCTCATAACCCGAAGGTCGTAGGTTCAAATCCTACCCCCGCTACCATTTGTTATATGGCGGCGTAGCTCAGTTGGCTAGAGCATACGGTTCATACCCGTAGTGTCAAGAGTTCGAATCTCTTCGCCGCCACCACAAATGTATTATTTAAATGAAAAGATGGGGTAATTTATTCAATAGCCCCATCTTTTTTGTTTTATTTTAAATAATATTTTAGAGAATTATTAATTACTCCTTCTAAGCCTCAATATCCGACTATAAAAATGAGTTACCTTTCCACTTTCGAAAAAATCTTTAGAGGAATCCTCAACTATAATTCCTCTTTCTTTCAAAGCCAGTCCTGATAATTTAACTATCTCTTTTTCTTCTTCCTGTAGTCCTTCATAAACAGTGTATACGGTATTGTTTTCCAAACCTTTTAGCTTGACATTTACCCTATCGAATAAACCAAACCTTCTGGGATTTCTTAAATAGAACAAAACACCTTCATCTTTGCTTTTATTCAAATATTCCACCGCAAAATATCTATCATTCGTAACGGAAGAAAGCCTGAATTGATAGCCTTCTTGTACTATCTCTCTTATCTCTTTATACAACTGAACCTGATACCTTGCTAAATCGAAATCTCTTTCAGAGAATTTATTTAAATCCGCACCGATTCCTAAAGATCCCATCATTGATGAATGAAATCTGTATGTTAAAGGATAAGTATCTTTTCCTCCCCAGTCAGTTACCCATCCCATCATTACTTTTGGTGCATATGCATATGAAAAACCCTCTTGGATCTCTAACCTATCAAATGGGTCCGTGTTGTCGCTTGTCCATACTTGATCCGCATATTGCATTAAGCCTATATCCACTCTTCCCCCACCGCTGGAACAGTTTTCAAAAGTAACGTGTGGATGTTTTTCTCTTAAATATTTCCAAATGTCGTATAAGTTCCACACGTATTTAACCCATATTTCTCTTTGTTTTCGTGGTTCCACTTGCATCCATCCCGACTCAAAAACATGTCTGTTCATATCCCATTTGACAAAATCTATATCGTTCTGTGTTAAAAGATTATCCATGAAATCTATGATGAACTTTTTCACATCTTCTCTTGCCAAATTAAGCATCAATTGATTCCGTTGAAGTGATTTTGGTCTATTTGGAAAACTAATAACCCAGTCAGGGTGTTTCCTATACAATTCGCTATCAGGATTAACCATCTCTGGTTCTACCCATATGCCAAAATCCATTCCTAAGGACTTAACATAGCTTATTAAAGGTTTCAAACCATTTGGAAATTTTTCTTCGTTCACATACCAATCGCCTAGTCCAGCGTGATCGTCGTTTCTTTCCCCAAACCATCCATCGTCTATAACAAAAAGTTCCACACCAATCTTTGCAGCCTTTTCAGCCAATATTTTTTGATTTTCTTCGTTCACATTGAACGTCGTGGCTTCCCAAGAATTGTATAAAACCTTCCTTAATTTGTGTGCTTTATCTTTTGGCAGTATATAATCGAGCTGGTAATGATGTATATTCTGGCTAGCCTTTGTAAAACCCTCGTCTGAAAAACCAAACACGAATTTAGGAGCAGTAAGCTTTTCTGAGGGTTCTAATATATAACTAAAATCCCAGTCGTTTATACCTCCGATTATAGCTATTCTTTCGTATATACGTTTTTGCACTACTATCTTCCAATTACCACTCCAGGCTAATTCACCAAAATATACCTTTCCATGATCTTCATCAGCAGAGTAATCGATCGCAAAAAAAGGATTTAGATAGGCGCTTGTTTTCCCAACCCTACTTTCCAAAACTTTGCTTCCCTCGTTTATTTCTTCCCTTCTTAAATGAAATTCACTCCCCCACATACCTGTAAGATAATTTAATTTTGCTTTTTCATCATTTTCAACATACAACGAGACAGATTTCATATCTTCTATCTTTATTTCTTGATTAGAATTGTTTTCGATTTCAACCCATCTTTCTATGATATCGTACTTTTCTATGACTTTGTAGAAAAGATTTACGCTCAAATTATAATGATCATCGCTTAACCTGATTACTAGATCATTACCACTCACTTCAAAACTTTTGTAATTCAACACAACATCCCTAACACCATCGGAATACTCAACTTTCAAACAATGCTCTACATTGTTCTTTTCTCCTCTTACAGAAAACTCATCGTTCCACGTGTATCTGTCCATTAAAATTAGATCTTTAACTTCTGGGTAGTCTTGAACCCTTGGCAACTTTGATCCCCAGTACAAATTTTTAATTTTCCCTTGATCATCTAATCCAAAAACGTAACCCATATTTTCTGTTTCCAAAAACCATCTCTTCGTTTTTTTATCAAAATTTATAGGCATTTAATTACCACCTTAATAAGTTTTTTGATTTCGTTTTTTTGCAGAATTCAACTTTCTGCTTCCCCCCCAATAATTTTCGCTTCCTAATACCTTGTAATTTTATCATATTCACACATTATATAAACTTCAAAAAATACATTAACCCGGATTTTTAATTTGTGACAGGCATTTACTAGTTGCTAAAATAAACTCTTGAAAGAAAGTGGGGAACTTTTTCCCACATTTGAATTAACTTTTCGAAATAAAATTCTTATTGTTTTACAGAACCTAAAACACCTTGGACAAAATACCTCTGAAGCATAAAAAATAGAATTAGGGCTGGTACCGTTGCAACCACTACTGCTGTCATAACCAAACCAAAATCAGGCTGGTAACCTGAGGCTAAATTAGCTATAAATAAAGCCATAGTACGCTTTTCTTGGCTTTGAATAATAACTAAAGGCTGTAGATATGCGTTCCAACTTGTTAAAAAGGAATAAATTGCTGCGGCTGCATATGTAGCTTTCATTGAAGGCATTACTATGGAGAAAAAAATTCTTAATTCACTTGCTCCATCAACACGTGCCGCCATGATAATTTCCCTTGGATATGTTTGAAAATTTTGTTTGAAAAAAAAGATTAAAAACACTGATGGGATCATTGGCAAAATAACTCCCCAAAGCGAATCTATTAAATTCAAATATGTCATCAACCTGAAAACAGGAACCATCAAAGCGGCAAAAGGAACCATCAATGTTAACAAAGTCCCACCATAAATATATTTCATTCCTTTTGATTTATACATTTCAAACCCGTAACCTGCCATAGAAGACGCAACAACAGACAAAATAACGACGAAAAAAGATATTTGGATAGAGTTCCAGAAAACTCGACCCAAATCAAAATTGGTTATAAGATTTTGGATGTTTACGAAAAATTGATTTCCGAATGTTAGTTTTCCTTTATTGACATCTAAAGATGTATTTGTGCTGCCAACTACCATCCAGTAAAAAGGAAACACCGAAATAAAAGCCGCAATCGCTAAAAACAAGTATATTAAAGCGTATCTGATTTTTCTACTCATTTTTCCTCACCTGCCACTCTAAATTGCATCAAAGTTAAAATTACAGCTATTAGAACTATAACCCACGAAATTGCAGAGGCATATCCAAAATTCGGAACATACTTAAAACTTACGTTATAGATATAAACTGATGGTGTAAGCAAAGAATTACCAGGACCAACGCTTGAACCCGTTGTCACCCCTGAAGCTAACATCATCGGTTCATCAAAGAGTTGTAAGGTTCCTATTGTTGATAAAATAGTAGTAAAAAGAATTATAGGTTTCAACAAAGGAATGGTAATTCTAAAAAACTGGGTAATTTTACTCGCTCCATCTATTTCAGCGGCTTCATATATTTCTTGAGGTATATTTTGAAGTCCCGCTAAATATAACATCATATTATACCCTGTCCAACGCCAAGTCATGGCAATTATTAATGTGATTTTTGCCCAAACTGGGTCTAACAACCATCTGATGGGTTCTTTAATTATATTAAGGCTTAATAAAACATTGTTAATAAGGCCTTCAGTAGAAAACATCATTTTGAAAACGACACTGTATGCCACAAGAGAAGTAACAGCTGGTAAAAAAAGAGCCGTTCTGAAAATTTTTTTAAATTTTAACTTTGGATCATTAAGCAAAAAGGCAAAAATCAGGGCTAAAAATAACATTAAAGGAACTTGAATAATTAAGATTATAATAATGTTTTTCAATGATTGTAAGAAATAGTTATCTTGAAAAAGTCTTAGATAATTACCAAAACCAACAAAATTTTTCATTACACCTCTTGAAGAAAAAGTTGATAAATATAGAGAATAAATCAAGGGATAGAAAATAAACAAACCCAAAAAAAATACAGCTATACTTATAAAAAACCAACCCCATCTGTTTCTTCTTTTTTCAAACATCTTAGTCACATCATAAACCTCCTAACTGTAATATGAATAATGAAATTTGTAGTTTTCATAAAGATAATTTTCGGAGAAATACAAATGCTCAATAAATCTTCTTGGATCATTCTTTAAAAGTAATTTTAGAAAATAAATTATATTACACAGACTAATTATTACCCATCCTGAAGGCACCAAAAAGAAGGTCCAAAAGGACCTTCTTAATTATTAAAAAAATCCAACTACATTTTTAAATTGATCTTCAGCTTTTTTCAGTGCTTCTTCAATTGTTAAGTTACCATTGTATACATCTGGCATTACTCCCATGATTGCTGCGTCTGCTTCGTAAGTAAATAAACCATAATCAATCGAAGGAATCATAGTCATCCATTCTGAAAAATCCAAATATATTCTTTGGTTACCAAAGAAAGGATCTCGTTTTACATAAGCTTCACCTGTTTGAGCAGGTAACCAGGTTCCTATAGCTCCTCGTTCGTACAATATATTTTGATAAAAATCTACATCGTTAGCATATATTTCTTTCATGAAATCAATTGCTAAATCTTTGTATTCAGAATTTTCAAGTATATACCAACTAGATCCCCCAAGATTTGAGGCGTTGACAGAACCAGGAACATCCAATCTTGGAATTGGGAGGACACCCCATTTGCCTTCTTGGGTGGTTTCTGCTTTTATTGATCCAATTATCCATGCCCCAGTAATAACAGAGGCAACTTCTCCTTCATTGAATGATGCTACCCATTCATTCCAACCAGAAACTTCTTTTACAATTTTTGAATCATAAAGTTCTTTGTAAATCCTAACCGCTTCATACAACGCTGGATTATTTGCTATGTTTGGTTCACCGTTTTCGTCAAAATACCAAGTTCCCGCTGATTGTAGCAATATCCTCATTAAACCTCCATCATACGGATCGGCTGCAATCATATATTTCCCAGTTTCTTCTTTAACCTTTTTTCCTAATTCTATAAATTCAGTCATTGTAATTTCATTTAGATCTTGAACGTTTATTCCAGCTTCTTGAAAATAATCTCTTCTATAAAACCATCCTGTTACACCAGAATCGAATGGAACTCCATAGACTTTGTTTTTTAATGTCATGAATCCGAGTTTGTAATCGGCGAATTCTTCCCAGTTAAAATAACCTGTTAAATCAGCAAAAGATTTAGGATACGATTCCAAATACTTTTTTGCGTTATAATCTTCAATCAACACAATTTCAGGAAGACCTTTTTTTACGCCAGAGGCCAAAATTGTGTTCAACTTTTGCTCAACATCGGCTTTTGCCATACTTACAATTTCAAACTCTACATTTGGATTTGTTTTACTGTATCTTTCGGCCGCTTCTTCCATGATTGCCACATTAAAATTAGGATCCCAACACCATATGGTTATTTTGCCACTTGAATCTGCGGCATTAGCCGTTATACCTAATCCCACCATAAAAACTAAAAGGACTAAAACACTTAAAAATCTTTTCATACCTACACCTCCCATATGTTTTAGATATATTTAATCATAGTACTTGTACTGCTCTTCAAAGATCACCTCCTTCATAGCAAAAAACATATTAAGATTTCGTTCTTTTCAAAATCTTAACCCCATAACCTGGAACAGTTAGTTCTCTATCTAAAGTTTCACCTTCCAGAAGGTCGATATATTTCTGTTCATCAAGTTCGACAATCTTTTCTTCTTGAGTAAAGTTCATCACAAAAATAAAGTCATTCTCTCCATCAGTTCTCATTTGAGCTGTAATACCGTATGGTAATTCTGTATTAATAACCTTTTTCAGTCCAAGTTCTTCTATCAGTTTGCCATAAAACATATCGTTAAATTGCTCTTCATTTCTTGAAGCTATATAATATGCTTTTCCTTTTGAAAAATCATTGATCGTTAAAGCGGGCATCCCTTTGTAAAAATCCTCTTTGTAGGTTGCCAAAGATCTCGCTCCTTCTAAATGGATCAAATCACATAGTTCCTTTGCTTCATAATCACCTTTCAGCCCTAATTCATTTTCATTATCGAAAGAAACATGTCTACTCTCACCATCGTAAAGTGCGTCTATCTCCTCAGACCAAATGCCCAGAACCTCTCTCAACGGACCTGGAAATCCTCCTAAAAAACATAAATCTGTCTCGTTGACTATTCCCGACCAATATGTTGTAACAAAGGTCCCACCGTTTCTCACAAATCCCTTGATTTTTTCACCTACCCCTTGTTTAACCATGTAAAGCATTGGTGCTATCAATAATTTGTATTTTGAAAAGTCACAGTCCATATTTATAACATCAACAGGTACACCATTCTTCCAGAAAGGTTTATAATTCTCTTTAACGGTTTCCTCGTAATGTATGCCTATGTTTCTTGGGCCCTGGGCATCTTTCATCGCCCACCTATTTTCCCAATCAAAAATAATAGCAACTTCTGGATCTACTGTTGTTCCTATTATTTCGTCTAATCTTTTTAGTGTCTCACCCACATTTTTGACATCGTTAAAAACTCTAGTGTTTTCATGCCCAAAATGATCAACAACAGCTCCATGGAATTTTTCACTGCTCCCTCTGCTTTTTCTCCACTGAAAATATTGAACGGTATCAGAACCATGAGCTACCGCTTGAATAGAAGATAATAAATGCATTCCCGGCCTTTTCAATTTACTTACTTCCTGCCAATTAGTTGTGCTAGGAGTGCTCTCCATAAGCATAAAAGGTTTTCCACCTTTTAATGATCTATTCAAATCATGAACCATACTTACTCCACAGGCTAAATCATAATCATCATTACTATGCCAACCCGGGTAATTGTCCCAGGAAATTACATCCACATAGTCAACAAATTTCCAGTAATCTAATCCCTCATATATTCCCATAAAGTTGGTGGTCACGGGTAGGCTTGGATTTATCTTTTTGAGAGGTTCTATCTCATGTTTGAAGAAATCAACGGTTTGGTGAGTTACAAATCTCTTCCAGTCTAAATTTAATCCATGAAGTAAGTCTTCACCATGAAGCGCGGGAGATTCTATCTGTGACCAATCAGTATAGGTATGACTCCAAAAAGCCGTCCACCAGGCATCATTCAGATTTTCTAAGGTTTTGTATTTCTCTTTTAACCAAGTTCTAAAAGATTCTTGGCAGAGATTGCAGTGACATTCTCCACCGTATTCGTTGGATACATGCCAAGCTATTACTCCTGGATGGTTCGAATACCTTTCTGCTAATTTTGTGTTTATTATGTTGACTTTTTCTCTGTAGATTGGAGATGTATAACAATGATTATGACGCTTACCGTGAAGGTTTCTTACTCTATTTGGACCTACCCTTAAAACTTCTGGATATTTCTGCGACATCCATGCAGGCCTGGCCCCACTTGGGGTTGCTAAGATTGTATATATTCCATTTTTGTACAGCTTTTCTATAACTTTATCTAACCAACCGAAATTAAACTTACCTTCTTCAGGTTCTAAAGTACTCCAGGCGAATATGCCTACAGACATAACGTTGCATCCAGCTAGCTTCATAAGCCTGATATCCTCTTCTAACACCTCTGGATATTTTAACCATTGATCAGGATTGTAATCTGCTCCATGTAGGAAATGTGGCACCTTTGCATTTATTGGTTCATACTTTTTAGTCATTATTTTCACTCCTAAATCTTCAGTTATTTTTAAAAAGGTTATATCCTGAAATGTAATATCGATACCGTGAACGATACCAAAACAATTATATCAGAGTTAACATTCGTTGCAAAACCTTGTTATGGACAGCTAGGGTAAATTAAAGACAATTAAAAGTGATTATTCCCGTTTAGCTGAAATTTTCTCATTTTTTGAGAATTTTCACTCCATCTTCAATAGTTGTTTCGTAAAGAGATGGTTCTATCTTTGTTTTTTCATAATAATTCTTGGAAACTTGCTCCTTAAAAGTTTTTACCCGACTTTTTTCCACCAAAGCAATGGCACACCCCCCAAACCCTGCTCCAGTCATTCTAGCTCCTACGCAGCCTTTGATTTTTAGAGCTTCGTCAACAATTGTATCTAGTTCAAAACCTGTCACTTCATAATCATTTTTCAAGGAATTATGGGATTGGATTAAAAGAGCTCCAAAACCTTCAATATCGTTGTTTTTTAATAATTTAGAAGCTTGGATAACCCTTTGATTTTCTGTTATTACGTGCCTTGCTCTTTTTAACTCTATTTCATTATCAAGATATTTTAGATCTTTCTCACTACATTGGCATAAATTATCAGCCTTTGTTTCTTTCGCTTGATTTATTTTTTCTAAAGCACTTTCACATTCCTTTCTTCTTTGGTTGTATTGAGAAGAAGCAAGCTCTCTTCTTTTGTTCGTATTCATAATAATTAGAGAATACCCATCTAAATAACAAGGTATATATTCATAGCTTAGGTTTTGGGTATTAAGCAATAAAGCTTGATCTTTCTTTGCATTTGATATCACAAATTGATCCATTATTCCAGAGTTCACACCAATAAATTTGTTTTCGACCCTTTGCCCTAAGAGGGCAAGGTATGTTCTATCGATTTCTTCAGGGGTTTGATTTTGAGATAAGAGCATGAATCCAATAAGCACTTCCAAAGCTGCAGAAGATGAAAGGCCCGCTCCATTTGGAAGTTCTCCTTTAATCAGAATATTACATCCCTTTAAGGGGAATCCATCTTCTAATAAAAACTTTATAACTCCTTTTGCATAGTTCCCCCAACTGTCTTCCTTTCTATAATCCACTCCCTTATTTAGATCTACTTTTACTTCGTTGGGAAAGTTCATAGATTTTAGGTAGATTAAATTATCGTCCCTCAAATTCATTAAGCCATTTATACCAAGGTTTATAGCTACCGGTAATACATATCCTCCATTGTAGTCTATATGTTCGCCTATAAGATTTATTCTTCCTGGAGAGAAGAACCTTTGTACTGGTTTTTCACTAACTCCGTAGATTTCTTGAAAAGTATTTAGTAAATCCATTTTGTCGACCTCTCTACTGTATTTTTTTGAATTTTTCTATTGCATTTCTTAACGTAATGGCAGTTTCTTCCACCGCCATGGTATTTGCCGCAGCCCAAGCACCCATCTCGCTTGATGCGTACCATTTTATTTTATCCTTGTCTCTTAAAGGAGGATAGAACTCAATATGAAAATGATAGTATTTGTTGGAATCTGCATATTCCTCTGAATTAACAGGAGTTTGATGGATATTCATCATGTAAGGGAAAGGTTTGTCAAACAATGCATCAAAGCCACCAGTTAACAGTTTTAGCGCCTCAGCCAGGTCCCATTTTTCTTTTTCGTCGAATTCTGATAAGTTGCCTTTGTGGGATTTGCTCACGATGAAAGCTCCATAGGGGTAGTCTGTAAAAAAGGGAAGATAAACGAGAAATGAATCATTCTCAAAAAGAATTCTTTTTTGAAATTCCTTTTCCTCTTTGTTCATTTCACAAATAAGGCATTTCCCATTTTCTTCATAATATTCTTTACAGTTGTCGAGTTCGACTTTTAATTTCAAAGGGATCCAGGAATAGGCATATAATTGACCGTGTGGATGGAGCATCGTTACCCCTACTTCTTTTCCTCTATTTTCAAAAGGAAAGATGTATTTTATTTTTTCATCTTTTGAGAGTTCCTCAAATCTTTCAACCCATAAATTTACTAACTTAAATATATGTTCTACGGGTAATTGAGGAAGAGTAATATTGTGATCAGGAGAATACAAAATTACTTCGCATTTTCCATAATTTTTTTCGACTTTGTACAAATCCGTTTCTTGTATATTTGGTTCATCTGGATCTAGTTTTAAAGCGGGAAAATCATTGTCGTATGCATAAACGTCATAGTCTGGAGGCACTTTTTTACCCGGCCCTGGACAAAAAGGGCACCAATCCTCAGGTAAATGGGGCCTATTTTGTCTATTATCGGCAACCATTGTGTATGTTTTTAACAAAGGGTTCCAACGTAATTCTGCCATGAAATTCCTCTCCTTCTTTGCTTAAGATTTACTGCCTTTAAAATCTCTAAACCTTCTTTAGCGCCCCTTCGCCCCGCGGCCCACCCATGACCCATATCTTATTTATGTTTAAGATTTCCTTACTATGAGCTCTATATCTAATACTTTCCTTGTTGATGAGTGGTCTCTTCTCTTACTTTTTATTCTTTTATACAGCATTTGAAATGCTTCGTATCCCATTTCAAACTTTTTAACTTTTACCGTTGTCAACTCTGGATCGATTAACCTAGAAAAGGCTATATCGTCGTAACCAACTACCGAAACATTTTGTGGAATCTTTAGATTATTTTCTTTCAAAGCTTTAATTGCACCATAAGCTATTAGATCGTTGTAGCAAAATATTCCGTCGAATTCTTCTTTTTTTCTGATCATTTCCATCGTTTTATCGTACCCCGCTTTAACGTGGTATCCTTCATGTATCCCTTCACATATCTTGATATCATTTTCTGAAAACGCTAACCCTTTCTCTTTTAAAGCCTTTTTATAGCCTTGTAACCTTCCATATGAAGCAGAGTTATACAGTTGATCGGTGATCATTTTTATCTTTTTACACCCTTTTTCAATGAGGTATTTGGTTGCAAGATATCCCCCTTTTTCTTCGTCACTGAATATCTCATCCACATTCCAACCGTCTATTTCTCTACCTACAAGTACTATAGGGAAGTGCTCTTTTATCAGTTCTTGAATATCTTCATAACTCTTTTGCATTGGAAAGAGGAGAATACCATCAACTCTCCTTTCTAAGAGAGTTTTTAAAAACTTTTCTTCGTTTTCGTATAAACCTTCAGAGTTCATAATTATTATTTGATAATTATTTTCCCTTGCTGCTTTATCAATACCTTTGAATACTTCAGAGAAAAAAGGGTTGGAGCTATCGGGCATGATCACTCCAATAGTATGAGTTACGTTAGATTTGAGCATAGTAGCGTATATGTTTTTAACATAGCCTAATTCTTGGGCAATTTTTTCGATCTTTTCTTTTGTTTGAGGGTTTATATCTGGTTTATCGTTTAAAGCCCTTGATACAGTGTTAACAGAGACCCCTGCTCTTTCGGCGATATCTTTTATGGTTACAAAATTACTCCGACTTATTTTTACCACCTCTTCTTATGATAACGTTAACGGTATCCATTTAATTTTACACCAAAAACCAAAAAAATCAAAATGATTTTTTGTTGACAAAAGAAGATTTTTTGTGCTATAATATATATGTAAAATGCATATATATGAAAGGAGGTTATCTTATGCCTTTTTTAGATGGAACCGGACCTAGGGGTTTAGGCCCGATGACAGGTAGAGGTTTAGGAAGATGTAGTGGTGCGTATGGTAGAGGTTTCGGTTATGGTGCAAGAGGATTCGGAAGAGGTTTCGGCTATGGCAGAGGTTTTGGATATGGCAGAGGATTCGGTTACGGACCAAGAGCCTACGGAGGATGGGCAGGAGCGTATTATCCACCAGCTTATCCTGTGGAAAGTGACAAGGCTTTTTTAGAAGCGCAAAGAGAGTATTTAAAAAACGAATTAAACTACATTGAAGGAATCCTGAAAGAAACAGACGATAGCCAGAAAAAAGACGAGTAAATTTAATATCAAGGCACAGCTCACTTTTAATCTAAAAATGAGTTGTGCCTGCCTTTATGTATCGTATATACATCACAACAGTTGAAGGAGAGATCAATTTGTCATTGAAGATAGCAATTTTGAGCGGAAAAGGAGGAACTGGGAAAACTACCGTATCTACTAATTTAGCCAAAGTTCTTTCAAAAAATATGAAAGTTTTGCTACTAGATGCGGATGTAGAAGAGCCCAATGACCATTTATTCTACAAGGTCACATTCGAAGAAGAAAAAAGCGTGGATGTACTCATACCAAAAGTAAACAAAGAAACTTGTATACTGTGTGGGCTGTGCGCAAGAGAATGTCAGTTTGGTGCTATTAATGTCTTTGAAAAAGGGGTATTAGTTTTCCAAAATTTATGTCACGGTTGTGGCGTTTGTTCTAAAATTTGTCCTGTAAGAGCTATCGATGAAGAACCTAAAAGCCTAGGAAAATTAAAATTTGGAAAAACAGATTTTTTTGACTTTGGGATGGGGCTTTTGAATATAGGAGAACCATCAGGTGTGAGGATAATTAGAGAATTGAAAAAATACATTTCGGATGACTACGATGTAACTATAATCGATGCCCCTCCTGGTACTTCGTGTCCAGTTGTGGAAGTTTTACAAAAGGTTGATTTTGCGGTTTTAGTAACTGAATCATCTCCTTTTGGATTACACGATTTGAAACTGGCGGTTTCGTTAGTTAAAGAAATGGAAATCCCTTACGGAGTGGTAATCAATCGCTACGATCCTGCATTTACCGAGTTAACAGAGTACCTTGAGGAAGAAAAAATTCCTCTACTTATGAAAATCGATTTTGATAAGGAAATAGCTAAATGGTACTCTGAGGGGAAATTGATCGTAGATCAATCCGAAGAATTGCATAGAAATTTTGAACTTTTGTACGAAAATATAACAGAGGTGTTGGTATGAAACAAATAGCTATAATCAGTGGAAAAGGTGGAACCGGGAAAACAACGTTATCTGCTTCTTTGAGCTACCTTTTCCAAAATCCCGTAATGAGTGATTGCGATGTTGATGCATCTAACCTTCATTTGTTGTTATCACCTGTTGAGTTAAAACAAAGCTATGAATACTATGGTGGGAAAAAAGCAGAAATAGATTACGAAAAATGCACTAATTGTGGTATTTGCAAAGATACATGCAGGTTTGAGGCAATAGATTTTCAACAGGATAAATATGTTATTAACGAATATGCGTGTGAAGGTTGTAAACTTTGTGTACTCACCTGTCCCGAAAAGGCGATAAAACTTGTAGAAAATTTAGCTGGATACTATTATGAATCAAAATCTCCAAAAGGTGTTTTGGTTCATGGCGATTTGAATCCGGGGGAAGAAACTTCAGGAGGTTTGGTAGCTGAGATAAGAAAAAAGTCTTTTTCTGTGGGTGAAAATTTAAAAAAAGATGTTATCATAATAGATGGTGCTCCTGGCATAGGATGCCCTGCCACATCGTCTGTAGCTGGTGTAAACTATGCTATTATAGTTACCGAACCTACCCTTTCAGGATTCCATGACCTTCAAAGAGCGGTTGAAACTTTGAAGAAAATGAGAGTGAAATTTGGCGTAGTAATCAATAAATTTGATTTAAACGAATCTGTGAGTTCTTCCCTGGAGGAATGGTGCTTTTCTGAAAATATAGATCTTCTAGGAAAGATACCTTTCGATGAAATGGTGAATTTAGCTACAAGAGAAGCCAAACCGATAATCTTGTACGAAGATTCTATTTCTTCAAAGTACATAAAATCTATATATCAAAAAATCTCACAAATACTTTTTAATAAATAAAAAGGGGTGTAAAAATGAAAATTGCAGTTCCATCTAAAGAAAAGACATTGGAATCCGAATTAGATGAAAGATTCGCGAGAGCAGCTTACTTTTTAGTTTACGATACAGAAAATGAAAGTTATGAGTTTTTTTCTCCTGACAATAGCCAGGAACACGGGGCAGGAACAAAAATTGTGAATGAACTTTCAGAACGTGGAATAGATGCAGTAATTTCAAAAAATGTAGGAGAAAATGCTTTGACAGCTTTAAAAGCGGCAAATATTAAAGCTTACATAGCTTCAGATGGCAATGTCAAAGAAAATATAGATCTTTTGAAATCAGAAAAACTTCAAGAATTTTAAAAGGGTTACAGGAGGGAAAAAATGAAGATAGCTATTCCATTGATAGAAAATATAGGTGAAGATTCAAGAATCAGTGAACATTTTGGGCATGCTCCTTACTTCGCCTTTGTGGATTTGAAAGAAAATAAAGAATACAGCTATGAAATAGAAAAGAACCCTTTGGAAAACCATTCAACAGGAGAGATCCCTGAATACATGCATGAAAAAGGTGTAGAAATAATGGTAGTCAGAGGGATTGGAATGAAAGCGATATATGCCTTTGAAAATCTTAATATTCGGGTTATAAGAGGGGTGGATGGAACTTTAAAAGAAATAATTGTAGCATTAGCTTCTAACAATTTAAAAGATCAAGATTATACGGTGAAATCGAAATTTCATGATCAAGGAGTTTAAAGAATGTCTGCTTACCAAAGAGGTAGAGGAAAAGGGTGGAGAGGCAAGGGTAGATTTTTAGCCAATTTTATTCTTTTAATCATTGCCGAAAACCCAACTTATGGTTATGAAATTGCCAATAAATTGGATGAAATGGGTGTGGAAACAATCGAAGGTATTGGTCAGATGGGCAGGATATACAGAATACTTTCAGAGTTAGAGGGTAGCGGATATATAACTTCAAGTTGGGATACTTCTAAGAGTCCCCCTGTGAAGGTTTACACAATAACGCCAATGGGATTGGAGTATCTCAGATACGCTCTTGAGGGTATTAAGATGGAATCAGAAGTTCTTGATACCTTCATTGACAAATGTGAAAAGATCCTTAACAGAAAAGAATAACTTGACTTTTAAAAATACCATTGGGAGGGTTTAATTATGCGAAGAGAAGGAGGAGGCATGGGTGGCGGAGGTTTTTGTGTTTGTGTAAAATGTGGGTATAAAAAACCTCATACACCAGGCGTTCCATGTCAAGATGAAAGATGTCCAAATTGCGGAAGCGTTTTATTACGTGAGGGTTCATATCATTATAATCAAGCAAAAGAGGTTTTAGAAAAGAAAAGAAAAAAGAACTCAGACGAAAAAAATAATCTCAATTAAATACCTAAAATATTGAAGGCGCCTTTTTCTAGGCGCCTTTTATAATTCTGTATTATTAAATTAAAAAGTTAAGTCTAAATTTCTGTTCTTTATTTCATTTTTAATCTCCTCAATGAAACGTTCTTTTGAAACATTTTCTATGGTATCGCCCTTTCGAGTTCTTATATTTATAGTATCTGAGTTCATTTCTTTTTCTCCAAAAACTATCATATATGGCACTTTTTTCATCTGTTCATTTCTTATCTTGTATCCCACAGTAGCATCAGAATCATTTACGTAAACCCTGATACCTTCTTGTTCTAGAACACGAGAAAATTTTTTGGCTTCTTCGTTGAATTTTTCAGAAACTGGAAGGATCGATACTTGAACAGGAGAAAGCCAAGTTGGAAACTCTCCAGCAAAGTTTTCTATTAAAATACCAAAGAATCTCTCTAAAGATCCAAATATTGCTCTATGAATCATAACTGGCCTCTTTTGTTCATCGTTTTCATCTGCGTATACCATCTCAAACCTTTCAGGCATCTGAAAATCAAGCTGAATCGTGGTACATTGCCATTTTCTTCCAAGCGAATCTGTAACGTTAAAGTCTATTTTGGGACCATAGAAAGCCCCTTCTCCTTCGTCTATTCTATATTCCATATTGCTCTTTTCTAATGCCTTTTTCAAAGCATCTGTAGCCTTTTCCCAACTTTCAATATCTCCCATATGATCTTCGGGCATCGTACTTAAGATGGCTTCATATTTAAACCCAAATGTTGAAAATATTTCGTTTGTTAGCTGTATAACTTTTATTATTTCTTCTTCCATTTGTGACGGCATGCAAAATATATGAGCATCATCTTGAGTAAAAGCTCTGACTCTAAAAAGGCCATGTAAAACCCCGCTTCTTTCGTAGCGATGAACTTTACCAAATTCAAACAATCTTATTGGTAAGTCCCTGTAACTAACGAAGTTGTTTTTATATATCAATATATGCCCTGGGCAATTCATCGGTTTGACAGCCATAGGCATATCTTCTTTCTCCGTGAAAAACATGTTCTCTTTGTAATGATCCCAATGTCCAGATTGATGCCATAATTTGATATTCATGATTTGAGGCGTTTCTACCTCTACATATCCATATTTTTTATGAACTTGCCGGGAGTAAGACATCAATTCATTTAAAACAATCCTACCATTTGGTAGAAAAAAAGGCATTCCTGGAGCCATTTCAGATTGCAACATGAATAAATTCAATTTGGGACCTAATTTTCTGTGATCTCTTCTTTTCGCCTCTTCAATCATGTTTAAGTAATCATCAAGTTGTTCCTTTTTGGGAAAGGCGGTACCATATATTCTTTGGAGCATCTTGTTCTTTTCGTCTCCCCGCCAATATGCTCCAGATACGGATAGAAGCTTAAAGTATTTAACGTACCCGGTAGAAGGGAGATGAGGTCCTCTACACATATCATAAAAATCCCCTTGAAAATAAACTGAAATAGTGTCTTCTTCTAATCCCTCTATTAATTCCAGTTTATAAGGCTGATCCTTGAATAATTCTAAAGCCTCTTTTTTATTTACTTCTTTTCTAATAATTTTTATATCTTCTTTTATAATCCGTTTCATTTCCTCTTCTATCTTTGGAAAATCTTCCTCTGAAAGGTTATACCCTTCAATATCAAAATCGTAATAAAACCCATTTTCAATAACCGGCCCTATAGCTAGTTTGACTCTATCCTTCCCAAAAACCCTTACCACCGCCTGAGCCATTATATGAGCCATCGTATGTCGATATATTTTTGAGGCTATTTCATCATCCAAAGTTATTAATTTAATAGTTGAATCCTGCACTATAGGGTTATTCAAATCTTTTAATTCACCGTTAATTTCTGCAGCTATGGCCTTTCTGTACAGCCCTTCGGATATACCTTTAGCAATTTCTGCAGGGGTAATTCCGTCTTTAAATTCTTGAACAGACTCATCTGGAAAAGTTATTCTCACCATTTAATCACCTCTAACAATAATTTAATTTATAAGGTCAAACTTTCAAGTTTTTCTATTAGATCTTTTTCTAGTAACTTATCTATTATTTCATCTAAATCTCCGTCTAGAATTTCGTTTATTCTATGAGTGGTATATGGAATTCTATGATCTGTAACCCTGTTTTGTGGGAAATTGTATGTTCTTATTTTTTCGCTTCGCTGTGCGGTACCTATCTGTGATTTTCTCTCTTGGATAAGTTGAGATTGCTGCTCTTCTAACTTTATCTCAAAAAGTTTTGCTCTTAGTATATTTAAAGCTTTTTCTTTATTTTGATGTTGGGATCTTTCATTTTGACAAGTCACAACGATCCCAGTTGGTAGATGGGTTATTCTAACTGCAGAATCCGTTTTGTTAACGTACTGACCACCCGCCCCACTTGCCCTATATGTATCTATTCTGAGATCATTCTCGTTTATTTGAACGTCTATATCCGTTGCTTCCGGTAACACTGCAACCGTAGCAGTCGAAGTGTGTATCCTTCCAGAAGATTCTGTTTGAGGTACCCTTTGTACCCGATGCACCCCACTTTCATATTTCAATCTTCTGTAAGCCCCTTGACCTTTTATTTTTAGTATGGCGGTTTTAATTCCACCAAGTTCATTTTCGTTTAGATCAAGAACTTCATATTTCCAATTTTTTCTTTCAGCATACCGTAGATACATTCTCATTAACTCTGAAGCAAATAGGCTTGCTTCATCCCCCCCGGTTCCGGCTCTTATCTCCATAATGATATTTCTCTCATCGTACTCATCTTGAGAAACTAAACCTTCTATGATTTTTTTTCTTGTTTTTTCTTGTTTTTCCTCTAAATCTTGGAGTATTGACTGATATTCTTCTTCGGAGACTTCGTTGTTTTCATACATTTCTTTTAACGCTTTTATGTCTTCTAAACTTTGTTCGTAACTCTCAAATAGTGCATTTAATTCTGAGAGTCTAGAATGCTCCTGTCCTAATTTTTTTAATTTTTCGATATCGTTAGTAATATCTGGATCACTTAGTTGTTTTTCTAGTTCTTTAATTTTTTTCTTTACTTCTTCTCTAAAATCTAATATATTCAACTTTCTCACCTTTTCTATTATATCATTTTTTTCTTTATTTGTTTTAGAGCCATTTTGACCCATTATCTACTCTTTGAATTTGAAAATTATTTTATTTCAAAACCTGTTTTAGCGCCCCTTCGCCC
>NZ_AZRI01000011.1:0-16949 GCF_002895585.1 Petrotoga sp. 9T1HF07.CasAA.8.2
AAGAAGGTATATGAGATGGAGGACGGTCTAGTGGGTTTGGTTATGTTTCAAGCAGAAGGCGGCATACGAGATCTAGTACGGTCTCGTGGGCTCGGAGAGGAGTATAAGAGACAGCATATCTCCTGGTTTTATAGATGCCCATCTACATTTGGAAAGTGCAATGGTCACGATAGAAGAATTCGCTAAAACAGTCATCCCACTAGGGACGTTGACTCTTGTTGCAGATCCACATGAGATAGCAAATGTAGCTGGGGAAGTTGGTATAAAATATTTCTTGACAATTGGGAACAATTTACCTTGGAATTTTAATTTAATGATACCCTCTTGTGTGCCTGTTACTCCTTTCGATAAATCAGGATCGGTACTTAATGCTGAAAAAATAAAAGAATTAATGGCAGAAGGAAGCTTTTTTGGTCTTGGTGAAGTTATGGATTATGAAGGAGTCATAACAGGACAAGATTATATTTGGGATAAGATTGAGCTAATGAAGAATTATTTTATTGATGGTCATGCACCAAAACTGGAAGGAAATTTTTTAAACGCATATCTTTTAGCCGGAATCATGGCTGATCACGAAACCACATCCCCTGATGAAGCATTGGAAAAGGTTTCAAAAGGGATGTACATAATGGTAAGAGAAGGTTCAGTAACGAGGGATCTTCAAAGCTTGTTGCCTGCAATTAACGATAAAAATAACTGTAGCTTTTTATTTGCCACAGATGACAAACATCCTGAAGACCTCCTGTCAGAAGGCCATATAAATTTTATGATTAAAAAGGCTATTAACCTGGGGATGGAACCACTCAGAGCGATAAAACTTGCCACTATAAATGCCGCACGTTCCTTAGGATTACATCGTTTGGGAGGTATTGCTCCAGGATATAAGGCTGATCTTCTGATAATCGACAATTTAGATGATTTGAACGTTTTACAAGTTTACAAAGACGGGCGAAAAGTAGCAGAAAATGGAAAAGCGTTATTCCAGGTTGACTCTAATAACTTTGACAAACCACCTTCAATTTTTCATTCTGTAAATATCGCTCCTATTAAAGAAAGTGATTTCAATATTCCTAAGGGGAAAACCTATCGTGTTATAAACATGATTCATGATCAGATCATCACAGGAGAGGAGTTTTTCTCATTTCCAGAGAGTTTTGAAGAAGAACGATTTATAAGGTATAATATAAATAAAATTGCGGTTGTGGAAAGGCACAAAAGCACTGGAAATGTCGGTTTAGGATTGATAAAGGGTTTTGGATTGGAATCTGGTGCCATAGCGAGCTCCATAGCTCATGACTCTCACAATATTATTGTTATAGGTACAAATTCAAAAGATATGAAGATAGCAGTAGACAAGATAGCAGAAATTCAGGGTGGAATTGTAATTGCTAATAACCAAAATATAGTTGATTTTATAAATTTACCCATCGGAGGGCTTGTTTCTACGGACCCCATTGGAAAAGTTTCCCAAAAGCTTCAAGTACTAAGGAAATTAGCCCGTGATTTAGGGGTCAAAATAAACAGCCCTTTCATGACGTTGGCGTTTATGGGATTACCAGTGGTTCCCAAATTGAAGATAACTTGTGATGGGATATACGACGTTGAAAATCATACTTTTGTATCATTGGTCGTAAATTGATATTTTAAAAGGGGGTTATACTTATGGCAAACACTCAGCAAGAAGGATTTTTTGAAAGGGCTTTCAAGTTAAAAGAGAACGGTACAAACGTTAGAACTGAGGTCTTGGCTGGTATCACAACGTTCATGACGATGGCTTATATCATCTTTGTAAACCCTTCGATCCTCAGCGATGCAGGAATGCCTTTCAACGGGGTCTTCATAGCAACTATAGCGGGGGCAATTTTAGGTACTGTAATGATGGCTTTGCTGACCAATTATCCATTTGCATTGGCTTCAGGAATGGGTTTAAACGCTTTCTTTGCTTATTCAGTCGTAATAGGTATGGGAGTTCCTTGGCAAACCGCTCTCGGAATAGTTTTTTTGGAAGGCATCATCTTTATTATACTTAGTGTTACCCCCGTAAGACAGATGATTGTTAATTCTATTCCTATGAGTCTGAAGACAGGGATAAGTTCTGGGATTGGGTTGTTTATTGCTTTTATAGGTTTGCAAAACGCCGGCATAGTAGTAGCAGATCCCGCAACATTGGTAAGAATGGGAGACTTATTCTCAGGGCCAGCTTTAATAGCGTTATTGGGTCTAATCATCACAGGCATTTTACACGCTTTAAGGATAAAAGGAGCCCTATTGTTAGGAATCATAATAGCTACGATCTTAGGGTTTTTCAACGGAGTTACACCAACACCCCAAGGTGTTGTAGCGTTACCAAGAATGGCTGATTGGTCTCAAGTTTTGTTCCAACTCGATATTAGATCTGCTCTTAATATCGGCATGATAGGTGTTTTGATTTCGTTCTTATTTGTAGATCTATTTGATACAGCAGGTACGTTGGTGGGGGTTAGTCAGCAAGCAGGTTATTTGAAAGAAGACGGTTCTTTACCGAAAGCAGATAAAGCACTCTTAGCTGACGCTATCGCCACCACTGGTGGTGCACTCTTTGGAACCAGTACCGTTACAACATACGTTGAATCTGCTTCAGGCGTATCTGAAGGAGGAAGAACAGGGTTAACAGGTATCGTTGTGGCTATTTTATTCTTCCTTTCTTTATTCTTTCAGCCTATAATAGCTATAGTACCAGGGGCAGCTACCGCCCCAGCATTGATAATCGTCGGGGTAATGATGTTGTCAAATATAAGAAGCATAAAATGGGAGGATTTTACAGAAGTTTTTCCTGCTTTCGTTGCAATGATAGTAATGCCTTTAACTTATTCCATTTCTAATGGAATAGCTTTAGGTTTTATCACCTATCCTTTAATCAAATTATTCACTGGCAAAGGTAAAGAAGTACATTGGTTAGTATACGTTTTGTGTGCGTTATTTATCGTTTACTTTATATGGCTTTAAATCATTTATCTAGGAAGTGACGTTTCGCAATGATATCGGCGGTGGTCTTAGCGGCGGGTGAATCCTTAAGAATGGGGACTCCTAAACAGATTTTACCTTGGGAAAATACAACTGTTTTAGAAAGCATTGTTACCAAACTTATAAAATGCCAATATATAGACAATGAAATAATTGTTGTTTTAGGGGGTAACTATGATAAGATAATTCCAGTTTTTTCGAAGTATGAAGACCACCGTTTGAAAATTGTAAAGAATAATGAATACCAAAAGGGCATGCTAACAAGTGTGTGGAGTGGTTTGAACTCATTATCAAAAAGTTCAGAATACATACTTTTCACACTTGGCGACATGCCTTTAATCAAGATTGAAAGCTTCAACGAACTTATTTACTTTGCAATAAATTCTAAAACAACTATATTGGCACCTATTTATCATGGGAAGAGGGGGCATCCACTGATTGTACACAAAAGCCAGATACCAGATATTTTTCAATTATCAGGACCTGGCGGGTTAAGAACACTTTTAAGTAAACATCCTGAAAGGGTAACTTTGCACGAAGTTAGCGATGAAGGTATTATCATCGATATTGATACAATTGAAGATTACAATATATATCTAAAAAAGCAACAGGGAGATGATAGTAAGTGAAGAGAGGTTCATCCTTTTTTTTGATTTTATTTCTTTTAACTTTCACATACGTATTATTTGCCAACACAATAACGGTTACTGATATGGCTGGAAGGGAGGTAACAATACCCTCTAATATAGAACGTATCGTAACAACTTACAAGCCAGCCACTCAATTTGTATTTGCATTAAACGCCCAAGAAATGCTTGCTGGCGTGGATAATACATCAACAAGAGAAAAATTATTTACTTCAATTTATCCGGAAGTAGAATTGTTAGTAGAAGTGGGTTCAAAAAGAGAAGGGATAAATATTGAAACTGTGGCATCTTTAAATCCCGACTTAGTAATACTATTCCCACATAACCAAGCCGAATTCACTGCTTCCAAATTAGAAACTTTGGGGATATCCACAATTATTATCAATCCTGAAAGTTTAGAAGAAATACGAGAAACGAATAGATTGTTAGGGAAAGTATTGGGATTAGAAGATAGAGCGGAAATTGTAGATAACCAGTTTGACAATATTTTAAAATTGTTGGAAAAGTCTAAAAATTTGCCTGACAATCAGAAAAAAATTGTCTATTTTGCTAATTCTCAGCTATTGGATACAGTAGGAAAAGATATGATGCAAACGGATATGATAGAGTGGGCTGGAGGAATAAATCCAGCAGCACAAACCGACGCGGGGTTCATAAAGATATCACCAGAACAGTTAATAGCTTGGAATCCTGATGTTATAGTTACATCCCAGACATTTCAAGGTGATATAGAGGAGTTGTATAAAGAAGAAAAATATCAAAACGTTAATGCTTTTAAGAACAAACAAATTTACCGGTTCCCTTCAGAGCTTGAACCATGGGATTATCCAAATCCCTCATCTTATTTGGGCATGCTTTGGTTAGCAACAAAAATACATCCCGAACTTTTTTCGGATATCGATTTCAATAAAGTAGCTGACGAGTTTTATTACACTTTGTATGGAGTTTCATACATTGAATTGTTATCTAAAATTGGAAATTAAATCATTAAACTTATTTACATGGAGATATTAATATGCACATTCAAAATAAAAACCAAACTCTAGGTCAACATCAAAAAAGAACACTTCTCTATCTTTTATTAATTCTGTTATTGGTTTTTGTTATTTCACTTTTTGTTGGAAGATACAAAATCTCGATCGTTGAAATTACCAACACTATAAAAAACTTACTCTTACGTAATGATGTTCAAAGTAGTAACGATTGGTTAGTTTTCTTTCATATTCGTTTGCCGAGAATTATATTGGTAATGTTTGTGGGTTCGGTTCTGTCTATAACTGGTGCAACATATCAAAGCGTTTTTAGAAATCCATTAGCCTCTCCATCAATACTTGGCGTATCAGCCGGATCAGCATTTGGAGTAGCTTTGGCTATTTTGATAAATGAAGAGTCTTTAATAGGTACTTACTTATTATCTTTTCTTTTAGGGTTAGTTGCCGTTTTTATTACGTTTTTTATTTCCGTTTGGAGTAAAGTGAAGGGGGTAACCGTACTTGTTTTGGCGGGAATGGCGGTAACCTCTTTCTTCAACGCCTGTGTCTCTTTAGTACAATACTTAGCAGACCCTTATGAAAAGTTACCAAACATAGTATTTTGGTTAATGGGAAGTTTCAACAGGGCAGGTTGGAGAGAAGTATATATTTCATTATTTACAATGCTTCCAGGGATAATAATTCTTCTTATTTTAAGATGGTATTTGAACGTTATGTCTATGGGGGAAGAAGAAGCATTATCCATGGGAATAAATGTTCGAAGAATGAGAATTTTATTGATCATTGTAAGTACCGTTATGGTTGCCCCTACAGTGGCTATAGCTGGTCAAGTAAGCTGGATCGGCTTAGTTACTCCCCATATTGCAAGGTATATAATAGGTGCCAATCATAGGTACATGCTCCCCGCAACGTGCATTTTAGGATCTTTACTTTTGCTTATTATGGACGACATCGCAAGAACTATCACACCTGCCGAAATTCCTATAAGCATTGTTACCGCCTTTATAGGTGCACCTTTTTTTGTCTATCTTTTAGTAAGAAGAAGGGAAAGTGGGTGGAATCAATGATATCTGTAAAAAATATATCCTTTTCATACGACACAGTTGGAGATACCATTAAAAATATAAGTTTTAATTTGAACAAAGGAGAATTAATTGCCCTTTTAGGACCCAATGGTTCAGGTAAAACTACTATACTAAAATGTTTAAACGGAACATTGAAACCAAAAACTGGGGAAATATACATAGAAAATTATAGTATCAAAGATCTAAGTTATAAAGAAATAGCAAAGCTCATAAGTGTAGTTCCTCAAGAACGCTCTGCCGTATTTTCATACCTTGTGATAGATATAGTAGCTATGGGAATAACTCCTTATCTTTCCTTTGGAAGGATGCCTACAAAAAAAGACTACATGGAAGCATACACAAAGTTAGAATTTTTCAATATTCAAGACCTTGCTGAAAAAAATTATAACCAATTGAGTGGTGGAGAAAAACAGTTGGTTCTGATTGCAAGAGCCCTGATGCAAGATACAGATTACTTAATTATGGATGAACCCACGTCCCACTTAGATTTTAAGAATCAACATCTATTGATGAAAGAATTAAAAAAATTGAGTGAAAACGGGAAGGGTGTCATTACAGCTCTTCACGATCCGAATTTAGCTTTAAGATTCTGTGATAGAATAATAATGGTGAAAAATGGTGAAGTAATTTTTAGTGGTGAAAACACCAAAGTTATGAACCCACAAAATCTGCAAATCTTGTACGATACACCAGTTTCAATGAACAAGGTAGAAGATGTCAGTATAATTTACATCAACTAACGAAATGTTATGATAATTTTTTATATTCTTAGAAGGTGACGTTATGGAAGAAACGAAAATTAATGAAAAACTAAAATTTAAGGTCAGCAAAGGATTTCCCGTCTTAGGTGCGACGATAGAAAAAACTGGAGTTAATTTTGGTGTCTTCACTAGAAACGGAACATCGGTTACTTTGGAGATATTTGAAAATTACTATGATGAAGAACCAATTTTCAAATATGTTCTTGATAAAAAAGGAAATAGAACCGGTGACATTTGGCATGTTTTTGTTGAACAAGCAAAAGTTGGGATGTCTTACGGTTGGCGTATAGAAGGACCCTATAAGCCTGAGGAGGGATTTAGGTTCAACAAAAACAAATTACTCTTAGACCCCTATGCCAAAGTTATTGGAGGAACTTTAGATTTTTCGGATGAATCTATTTTTGGTTATGATAAAAACGATCCAAAAAAAGACCTTAGTTGTTCTACTTTAGATTCGGCAAGATCTCAAGTTAAGTCTTTTATTTGGGATAGTCGTGAATATAATTGGAAAAGTGATGAGCATCCACGTTATACACTAAACGACATAATTATTTATGAAATGCATATCAGGTTGTACACAATAAATCCAAATTCTAATGTAGAACATCGAGGAACTTACAAGGGAATCGCGGAAAAAATAAATTATTTAAAAGATTTAGGAGTAAACGCCGTTGAACTCATGCCAATATTCGCTTTTCCTTTGGACGATACCCCCAACGTTAATCCTATCACTGGTGAAAAATTAAAAAATGTATGGGGGTACAATCCAGTAAACTTTTTTGCTGTGACAAGCAATTACAGATACGGCGTAAAAATTGGTGAGGAGATAACCCAGTTTCAAGATTTAGTTTTCGAATTACACAAAAATGGAATAGAAGTAATATTGGACGTTGTTTTTAATCACACAGCAGAAGGAAATGAATTGGGACCAACTCTCAACTTTAGAGGATTGGAAAATTCGGTTTATTATCTATTGAAGAAAGATAACCTAAGATATTATGAAAATTTTTCAGGAACAGGAAACACTATTAATTCTAGTCATTATGTGGTAAAACAAATGATTTTAGATAGCTTGAGGTATTGGGTTTCCGAGATGCATGTGGATGGTTTCAGATTCGATCTAGCTTCTATCTTGGGAAGAGATTCAAAGGGAAATTGGATTGGCGATCTGTCTCTCTTAAAAGACATTGCCGATGATCCAATCTTGGCAGGAACTAAACTCATAGCGGAAGGTTGGGATGCTGCTGGAGGATACTACGTCGGTGATTTTCCTACTGGTTGGGCAGAATGGAACGGAAAGTTCAGAGACACGGTAAGAAGATTTGCGAAAGGGGATAATGGAGTAGTTTCGGATTTAGCAACAAGAATAGCTGGAAGCCCAGACCTTTTTGAAAAAAGAGGTAGAAAGCCTTATCATAGTGTCAATTTTATTACTTCACACGATGGATTTACCATGTGGGATTTAGTCTCCTACAATAACAAGCACAATGAAGCCAATGGGGAAAATAACCGTGATGGAACCAACGCGAATTATAGTTTCAATTACGGGGTTGAAGGGGACAGTAACGACGAAAATATAGTAAAACTTAGAAAACAACAAATTAAAAATTTCATAACAATATTAATGGTATCACAAGGGTTACCCATGATTTTAATGGGTGATGAATTTTGTAGAACTCAATTTGGCAACAACAACGCTTACTGTCAGGATAACCACATTTCATGGGTGGACTGGAGTAGAAAAGCGAAATTCAATGACATTTTTAATTTTACAAAAAATATGATCCATTTTAGAAAAGTTCATTGTGCACTTAGAAGAGACAGATTTTTTACGGGAAGAGATCTAAGTGGTGATGGCATAGCAGACATAACTTGGCATGGAGTCAAACCATTCAAACCTGATTTTGGATATTATTCTCACAGTCTAGCGTTCATGATAAGTGGCGATGACTATATTCAAGGATGTAAAGAAAAAGACAGTGATATATACGTAGCCTTAAATGCTTTCATAAAGGATTTACAATTTGAAATTCCAAAATTACCGAACGGGAAAAAATGGTATAGGGTAGTAGATACATCCCAAGAATCACCCCAAGATTTCCTCTTAGAACCTGCTATAATTCAAGATAATCACTATACAGTAAATTCAAGAAGCTCAATAGTTTTAATTTCAAAATAATTAAAAAGGAGGAGTTTTACAATGCTTTCTGATATTGAAATTGCAAGATCTGCAAAACTTAAAAAAATTGATTTAATTGCCAACGAACTGGATATTCCAGAGGAGTACTACAATCTTTACGGGAAAAATATTGCCAAAGTTTCCCACAAATATTTGAACGAGCTTGACTTCAAAAATGATGGTAATTTAGTAATGGTCACCGCTATTACTCCAACCCCTGCTGGTGAAGGAAAAACTACAACTAGCATCTCTCTATCCATGGCTTTAAACAAAATCCACAAAAGATCAATAGTAACTCTAAGAGAACCTTCTTTGGGCCCAGTAATGGGTATAAAAGGGGGCGCAGCAGGAGGTGGCTACTCTCAAGTCCTTCCTATGGAAGACATAAACTTACATTTCACAGGAGACATTCATGCCGTTTCCTCAGCCCATAACCTAGTATCTGCAGTTTTAGATGATTACATAAAGTACAATAAATGTGACATAGATTCAGCTGAAGTTTCTTGGCCTCGAACTATGGATATGAACGATAGAGCATTAAGGCAAATAATAGTGGCCTTGGGTGGAAAGAAAAACGGTTATCCTAGAGAAGACGGCTTTATTATCACAGCTGCTTCAGAAATAATGGCAATATTATGTTTGACAGAAAATTTAGAAGATTTAAAGAAAAAATTATCTAATATAGTAGTTGCTAGAAATAAAAATAGAGAACCTATAACTGTAAAAGATTTAGAAATCACTGGGGCTCTTTCTGTACTGTTAAAAGATGCGATAAATCCTAACTTAGTACAAACAATAGAAAACACACCTGCTTTCGTTCATGGTGGACCTTTTGCAAATATAGCGCACGGAACCAATTCTATTTTAGCAACTAAACTTGCTTTGAAACTTTCTGATTTTGTTGTAACAGAAACAGGTTTTGGTTCTGATTTAGGAGGAGAAAAATTTTACGATTTTGTTGCTCCAACTTTTGGTCTCAAACCATCTGCAACTGTTTTGGTAGCTACAATAAGGGCTCTAAAATACCATGGAGGCCAAAACCTAAAAGATTTGAATACACCAAACCTTGAAAGTTTAGAAAAAGGGTTACCTAACTTACAGGTTCATGTTGAAAACCTTAAAAAATACAATATCCCTGTTGTTGTCTCTTTAAATAAATTTTACTCAGATACGGATGACGAAATCAATATGGTAAAAGATTATTGCCATAAATTAGGCGTAGAAGTTAGTGTCAATGAAGGATTTGAGAAAGGCTCGGAAGGGGCCATAGATTTAGCTGAAAAAGTAGTAAAAGTTAGTGAACAAAGTTCCGAATTGAAAAGTATTTACGACTTTGAAGATCCTTTAGAAGTTAAAATAGATAAATTAGCAAAAAATATTTATCGTGCAGCCGAGGTTGAATACTCTTCCCAGGCATTATCATCTATAAAATTTTTAAAAAAATACGGATACGAGAATCTCCCTGTAATTGTTGCAAAAACCCAGTATTCCATATCCGACGACCCCAAAAAACTTGGATTCCCAAAGGATTATACTTTTACAATAAGAGATTTTGAACTTTCAGCAGGTGCTGGTTTCATTGTCGCATTGGCGGGAGATATATTGAGAATGCCTGGTCTTTCAAAGGTTCCCAATGCAGTCAACATGGACATAGACAAAGAAGGAAACATCTCCGGGTTGTCATGAGTATTCAAACAGAAAGAGATTTATTTGCTTCATTGAAAACAATAAGATCTAGCTATCGCTTTTAGGGGGTATCACATTATGTTAATCGAAGTAAAAAATATTACTGATAAAATAAAAACAGAAATATCGTCACTTAAAGAAAAACTTTCCTATGAACCTAAGCTAGTAAGTTTAGTTGTTGAACCTGATGAATCTACTAAATCCTATCTCAATTCGCAAAAAAGAAATGCAAAAAAATATGGAATCAATTTAGAAATCATTGAAAGTACTAATTTAATTAATGATTTAAAAAAATATAACGAAGACGATGAAACTGATGCTATCTTTGTGGCAAGACCTTTAAAGAAAGGATACACTGAATTAGATATAGCAAAACACATCAATCCTGAAAAAGATGTGGAAGGGGTAAGTTTATACAACATCGGTTCAATGTTCTACGAAAAAGAATTATTTGTACCTTGTACTGCTGACGCTGTAGTGAAAATAATAGAAGATACAACTGACGTTAAAGGGAAGAATATTGTTATACTCGGGAGAAGTACTACGGTAGGAAAACCTGCTGCTCTAATGCTCCAAAGACACGGAAGAGATGCAACAGTCACCGTCACACATACAAAAACTAAGAATTTAAAAGAGATAGCAAAAAGTGCAGATATTTTGGTTGCAGCAATAGGTAAGGCTAATTTCGTTGATAGAACTTTTGTAAGAAATGGAATGATTGTAATCGATGTAGGTATTAACGTAGTAGATGGTAAGATAGTTGGTGATGTCGATAAAGGTGTCTCAGAAATTTGCCAATTAACACCTGTACCCGGCGGAGTTGGAAGTGTTACCACAGCTATTCTTATGAGAAATGTTTTTAGAGCAGCCATCAATAAAAAAGGAGATTTATAATCTTGAAGTACGATTTTGATGAAATAGTTGATAGAAGGAATACAGAATCCGCAAAATGGAAAGCCGTTAAAAAACTTTATGGTAGAGATGACATTATTCCAATGTGGGTTGCCGACATGGATTTTAAATCTCCACCTGAAGTGATTGAAGTATTAAAAAAACGAGCAGAACACGGAATATTTGGTTATCCAATGTTAGATGATGATTACTTCGATCCTTTTATAAATTGGATAGAGACTAAGCATGGTTGCAAGATAAAAAAAGAGTGGATAGTAACAACTGACGGTGTCGTTGATGCCTTAAAAATTGCCATACTTGCCTACTCCAAACCAGGAGATAACGTTGTAATTCAAACACCTGTTTACTATCCTTTTTATAACATAATACAATCCAACGGACGAGTGATATTAAGAAATCCACTAAAATTTGAAAACAAAAGTTATAGAATGGACTTTGATGATTTAGAAAAGAAATTCTCACTCAAAAGAACAAAATTATTCATCTTATGTAATCCGCACAACCCAGTTGGAAGGGTATGGAAACGTGAAGAATTAGAAAAGCTAGTCCAATTATGTATTAAATATAATGTCATCTTGTTGTCGGACGAAATACATTCAGATCTGGTATTTTCTCCTAATAAACATATCCCCATATTTTCGATCTCAGAAGATATAAAAAATACATCTTTAACTTTTTACGCTCCAAGTAAAACCTTTAATTTGGCTGGATTAAAGGCGTCATTCGTTGTTATTCCTAGTGAACAATTAAGAACGGAATACAAAAACGTGATCGAAAGTCTTGCAAGCGAATCTTTAAATATTTTTGGAATGGTTGCAGCTAAAGTTGCTTACGAACAAGGTAAAAACTGGCTTGACGATTTACTTAATTACTTGAGAGGCAATATAGATTACGTATACGATTTTTTCAATAAAAAACTACCTAATGTAAAATTGCAAAAACCCGAAGGAACATATTTAATGTGGCTAGATTTTCGGGCATATGGGGATGAACAAAAGGTCAAAGAAATACTTGTAAACAACGCGAAAGTTGGTTTAGAAGAAGGCAGTATCTTTGGAGAAGAAGGTAACGGCTTTTTTAGAATGAATATTGGATGCCCTAGATCTATTTTACAAAAAGCATGCAACAGTATTTATGATGCTTTTAAAGATTTATAAAAGTACAAATAGACACTAAAGTTATTCATTGTAAGAGGAGGATTTAATGTATCACTCTGCAAAACAATTACTAGAACTTTGTGAAAAACAACGAAAACCAATTTATGAAATAGTTATAGAGGAAGAATGTAAATCTTCTGGATCTGATCCAGAAATAATTATCTCCCAAATGAAAGAAATTTTATCTGTCATGGAGCACTCCTCTCAAAGTACCTTAAATAAAAAGGTATCTACTTTATCGGGAATGATGGGGGGAGATGCTCAACGGGTTAATGAATATCAAAAGAATGCTAAGACCCTTTTAGGGGTTATTCCTAACAAAGCAATGGCTATGGCTCTTTCAACTGCTGAGGTCAATGCTTCTATGGGCAAAATTGTAGCTGCTCCTACGGCTGGTTCTTCTGGTATACTGCCGGCTGTATTGATGATCATTAAAGAAAGTTTATACTTGAACGAAGAGGATTTAATACATGCCCTTTTTGTAGCATCTGGAATTGGACAAGTCATTGGACAAAACGCTACCTTTTCTGGTGCTGAAGGTGGATGTCAAGTAGAGTGTGGTTCAGCTGCAGCTATGGCTGCGGGAGCTGCAGTGTTTGCTTCAGAAGGAAACAATGAACAAATCTTTCATGCAGCCTCTATTGCACTCATTAATATCATGGTCTTGGTATGTGATCCTATTGCTGGTTTAGTAGAGTTTCCCTGTATTCTCAGAAACGCCTCAGGAGCTTTAAATGCTTTGTCTGCAGCAGACCTGGCTCTTGCTGGGGTAAAATCTATGGTACCTTTTGATGAAGTGGTAAAAGCAATGTACAAAGTTGGGAAAGCACTACCAGAAAACTTAAGAGAAACAGGGCTTGGTGGCATAGCTGGCACTCCAACGGGCTGTGCCATAAGAAACTCTTTGCTTAAGAATGGTTAAACTTTGTTACTTTCATTGCAATAATATCAGAAAGATAAAGAAAGGGATATCATATGAAAAATTTTGGTATTTTCGATGTAATTGGTCCAATTATCATTGGTCCTTCCAGTTCTCATACTGCTGGTGCTGCTAGAATCGCCCTAGTAGCGAGGCGTATAGCAGGAATAGGTTATAATCATGTGGATTTTTTTCTTCATGGTTCTTTTGCAGCTACTTACAAAGGCCATGGAACCGATAAGGCTCTTGTTGGAGGAATATTAGGGTTTGAGCCTAGTGATCTACGTATTAAGAATTCTTTTTTACATGCCAAAGAGGCAGGAATTACTTATAATTTTATTTCTGTTAACTTGGATGACGTCCATCCTAATACCGTAAAAATTGAATTTCATTACCCCAATGGAAGTTGTTTTTATGTAATCGGTTCTTCTATCGGTGGGGGAAATATTGAAATCACTAATATTAATGGTACCTCTGTTATTTTTACTGCAGAAAATCCTACTTTACTTTTTAGATACAAAGAGCAAAAAGGAATGATTGCTTATATTTCCAATGCTTTGTACTCCAAAGGACATAATATTGATTTAATGAGAACCATCAAAGAAGATGATGAGGTACTTCTCATTGTAGAACTAAATGAAAGCATAGATTCTGATCTCTATGAATCAATAAAAAACGGGAAGTCCTTTTTATTTAGCAAATATATTTATGTACCCATTTCAAAAATAGGTAAAAGCAATGATTAAATAGAATTTAAATATTTAATATTGAAGGTTATAAAAAGTTCGTTAAAATGATGGTTTCAAAGTTTCTAAAGACACTAAACACATAGACTCTTTAGAAATAAAAAGATTTTCAAAAACAAGATTTTGATTTTAAAAGGGTCACAGGGCGGAGCCCTCCCCAATCGTGGGTGGGTTGCCAGGCGAAGCTATACTCCTTTATCCTTATGGGCGGGCTGCGGGGCGAAGGGGCGCTGTGTATAAAGTTTTAATATTTCCAAAAACGGTAAAAAACGCAAAACTAAGGAGGTAACTAACTTTGAGAGACTACAAAAAAATCTACTACGATTGGTTAAATAGTCCATATATTGATGAAAAAGCAAAAGAAGAGTTAAAAAGTATTGAAAACAATCCAAAAGAGATAAAAGAAAGATTCTACAAGGATCTCGAATTTGGAACAGCTGGATTGAGAGGAAAGTTAGGTATAGGTACTAATATGATGAACATATACACTGTAGGCAGAGCATCTCAAGCGCTTGCCGATTATATAACTGATTTTGGTGAAGAAAGGATGAAAATGGGCGTTGTAATAGCCTACGATGTAAGGCACTTTTCCAAGGAATTCGCAAAAGAATCAGCATTAATCCTTGCAGCTAATGGCGTTAAAGCTTATTTATTTGATAATATTAGGCCCACACCCGTTTTATCTTTTGCTGTGAGATATTTAAAAACTACCGCTGGAATAGTCGTTACCGCTAGTCACAATCCGAAAGATTACAATGGCTACAAAGTGTATTGGGATCAAGGATCTCAAATATTAGATGATGTCGCCAATGGAATAGTTGAAAAGATTGAAAATATTGGATACGATTTTAGTAAAATTAAAAAAATAAGTGAAGAAGAAGCACTTAACAAGAATTTACTTCAATATATTTCAAAAGAAGTCGATGAAGAATACATTCAAAGAGTTGAAAGTTTGGCATTAAGGGATGAAGATGTAGATAAAAATATAAAAATAGTTTATACACCTTTGAATGGAACATCAATCAATTTTGTCAGAAGGGTACTAAAAGATAGAGGTTTTAAAAATGTATTCATAGTTAAAGAACAAGAACTACCTGATCCAGATTTCAAAAGCGTTGCCAACCCAAATCCAGAATACGAAGTCGCTTTTGAAGAGGCAAAGAAATTAGGTTATGAAAAAAATGCCTTATTACTTTTGGCAAATGATCCTGATGGAGATAGAACCGCTTTAGAAATTTTAGATGACAACAATTACAAGATGTTAAATGGTAACCAAGTTGGAGCCCTTTTGGTTAATTACATACTGGAAAGCAAGAGAGAAAAAGGAATTTTAGAAGATAATTCTGTTATAATAAAATCGATTGTAACAGGAGATCTTACAAAAAGAATTGCAAAAAAACATAACGTTACTGTTATTGAAACACTCACGGGATTTAAAAATATTTGTGGGAAAGAAAATGAATTAGAAAAAGAAGGTAAGAAAAAATTTCTCTTTGGTTTCGAAGAAAGTATTGGTTATATATACGGCACCTTTGTGAGAGATAAAGATGGTATTATTGCCTCAATGCTTATATCAGAGATGTCTGGTTACTACTCTAAAAAAAATAAGACTTTACTTGACGTATTAGAAGATATTTATCAGGAGTTCGGTTACGAATTAGAAAATAATTATTCCCTTGTTTTAGAAGGGGTTGAAGGCCAAGAAAGAATAAAGAGAATAATGGAAAAATTTAGAAACGACTTCCCCAAAGAAATTGGGGATCTCAAACTTGAGCAATACGCTGATTATTTGAAAAGAAAGCTATACAATTTAACAACAGGCGAAATTAACGATATAACCGATATACCTTCTTCTGATGTTTTAAGATTCTGGTTTAACGATGGTTCATGGTATGCAATTAGGCCTTCTGGCACGGAACCAAAACTTAAAATATACATATATTCAAACGATAAAGAAAAAGAAAAATCAAAAGCAAAGCTCACTTTAATTAAAAATACCGTTGATAGTATCATAGAACACGTTGTTTAGCGTTTCACACCTTATTGGGGGAAAAAACTATGATGGATATAGATAATACATTAGACTCTATAAAAGATAAAGACAAAATCGAAGGATATATCTCAGAATTTTTATCCTATCTGAAATTTGTCAAAAGAAGGGCCGACTCAACCATATATGAATATAAAAAAATATTGAACGGGTATAAAAAGTTCGTTCAAAAGTATGGTTTTACTCGAGGCTGCTTTCTTAAATATCTTGAAGATATCTCAAATCTATCTCAAAGAACGATAAAACTTAGGATAGTTGTTATAAAATCTTTTTTAAACTATCTATACGAAAATGATGAAATATCTGGTAAAAAATATTGGAAAGATGCAAATGCAAAGATCCCAAGTGACGTTCCTAAAGGCTTGACAGAAAATCAAATAAAAGTTTTTTTCTCCGTTATTGAAGATAAATTTGACAAAACTTTTTATTCATTATTATTAAAAACAGGTTTAAGAATTTCAGAAGCCTTATCGTTAGAAAAAGAACAGATTATTTTTTACAACGATCATGCTGAACTTGTTATAAATGGGAAAGGAAACAGAGTAAGATATCTAAAAATTTCAAAACAATACGCAGAACAGTTAGTAACCTTTTCGGAAGAAAGCACTCCGAACGGGGTTCAAGGTAAGAAGTATATCTTTTCAAATGACAAAGATGTCCCCATAACTTCTAGAACTATGGAAAGAAGATTTCAAGATTACGTTATAAAAGCCAACAAAAAAATCGATCAATTGAGGATAAACGGTTATAACAATATAAATTATATTAACGCAACACCTCATGCTTTAAGACATACATGCGCAAAAAGACTT